>CAMLKV010000160.1 GCA_946480635.1 uncultured Flavobacterium sp. | reverse complement strand
AAACAATAATACTTCCAGAGATTACCTTTTTTGTTGCGTTTTCTAAACACTTTTCGGGACTTATAGTTTGATCAAAATCAGCAGAAAGTACATCCCACATAATAATTTTGAATCCTAATTTTCGAACAATTCTTGATTGTCTTTTGGTTATCTTACCATAAGGAGGGCGAAATAGTTTATTGGTGTTTTGCTTGTTTGGCAATACATTTTCGCAATCCTTTGTGTTTTTAATGTACTCTTTTGTTACAGTTTTCCATCCATTTAAATGATTAAATGTGTGGTTACCTACAGAGTGTCCTTCAGATATAATTTGAGTGTAAATATCTGGATTTGTTTCTACGTTTTTTCCAATACAGAAAAAAGTGGCTTTAATGTTGTTCTCTTTAAGGATAGATAAAACCCAAGTGGTAACTTCTGGAGTTGGGCCATCATCAAAACTTAAATAGATTTTATTATCGTTGTTGGGAATACTCCAAACCTGATTGCTAAACAATCGTTTTATAACCGAATTTGTTTTTACCCAATAGAAACTCATATAACAAAAATAAGGCTTTCAGTAATTTACTGAAAGCCTTATTTTAATTGTTTTTATGAAATTTATTCCATATCTCTTCCAAAACGCTCAAAACGTTTGTTTGTGGCATTGAATGTTGCTTTCATTTGATTGTAGAAAGCAATGTCGTTGTTGTTTTTAGCAACTTCTAATAAACCTCTATATCTTTCTATTGCAGTGATAATGTCTATTGCCATATCATTCTGCTCATTCGGGTGGATTCCGCTATAATATCTTAACTCATCTTGGTACTTAGATGCAAGTTTTGTTAATAGTTTTTGAGCGTTTTGTTTTTCTCCAATTTTATAATATCCATCAGCAAAAGGATCAACTGTGCTGTAAAATTCATAATAATCGATAGGCATTTTTGCCAATGCTAATTCAATGATTTTTTTAGCTTTATCATTTTTACCTTCCTTAATAAGTTGATTCATTAACCTTGACATGTTTGTTCTATGAGAAATACAGTCTTTTCTGGTTTCTGGATCATGATAAATTTTAGGGCTGTCTCCATTACCCCAATCCCATTTCATGATGATGTTGTACATGATGTCAGTGTCTAAACGACCCATGTCGAATGTGTAAGCATCTTCTGGAAGTGGAGTTCTAATTGGAACTAATCTGTAAACCATTCCGTCAAGTTGTAGAAACTCTTTCATCCATATGTAATCATCGTCAGCAAAGGCTCCAGGAGAGAAATAAATAGGTCTCTTCCAGTGATTGTTTCTAACAATGTCTAACATCATTAATCTGTTTTTGTAGATGGCATTTCCTTTAATATCTACATCGATATAAGGAACAATCGAATCAGCTAATTTAGGATTAACAACTTTGTTTTTTAAGACTTCGTTTTTATCAACAGGGATTCTTATTTTGTTTGTTGGATAAAACTGAATATGATGTCCGTTTTGTAATTCAATTAAAGTACGTGGGTCATCACTTGAAATGAAATTGAAAAATTCATTTACATCTAAACGTGCATCTGTTCTTTTTTCAAAAGCCAAATAATCTCTTTTTTCCGAAACATAATCTTCATGAGAGAATGAAATTGGAACAGGGTCAGACTCATAAGCTTTTGACTTCATTGTATCGATATACCAGTCGGTCATTAATAAACTTGTGTTCACAATACGAACGTCTGTTCTATAACCTTCAATTTCTTGTAAGTACCACAGCGGGAAAGTATCATTGTCTCCAATAGTAAATAAAATGGCGTTTGGTTCACAAGAGTCTAAATAGGCTCTTGCTGATGAAACAGCAGTACGTTTTCCTGAACGGTCATGATCATCCCAATTTTGAGAAGCCATAAGTACAGGTGCAGCAAGTAAACATGCTGTTATTACTGCTGGAGCAGCAATTTTAGGTTGAATGTATTTTTTAATAGTATCGTAAATTGTATATACCCCAATTCCAATCCAAATCGCAAATACATAGAAGGATCCTACTAGTGCATAATCACGTTCACGTGGTTCAAATGGTCTTTCGTTTAAGTAGATTTTTAAAGCTAAACCGGTAAATAGGAATAAGGCTAAAACTACATAGAAACTCTTTAAGTCTTTTCTAGCATGGAAAAAGAATCCAATTAATCCGATGATAAATGGTAAGAAGAAATATGTGTTTCTTCCTTTGTTATTTTTCCAGTCTGCTGGTAAGTTTTCTTGTGATGTAAGTCTTATTTCGTCAATAAAATTGATTCCGCTTAACCAGTTTCCATCTTTTAGATCATATTCGCCTTGTTTGTCATTTTGTCTTCCAACGAAATTCCACATTAAATATCTCCAATACATATAACCAAACTGATACTCGAACATAAAAGTAAGGTTGTCTATAGTGCTAGGCTTTTCTACGTCTAAATAATGTCCATAACTTTTGAGGAATTTATCATAATCGTCAATTTCTAATTTTCCTGATGCATACGCTGCTCTAAATTCAGAAACCACTTGAAGTAATTCTTCTTCTTCAGCGTATTCTGGTTTTACTTTAAAGTCAAGAACATTGGTGAAACGCATGTAATTTACTGCATGTTCGTTACTCCATAAACGAGGTAAAAAAGCTTTGTGTTTATCATCTGTATTCTGAGATCCGTTTTTGTATTCATTTACAATTACATACTCGCCTTTTTTATAATCTCTCTCGTAATTTGGTTTGTCGTCAGTGTAAGGGTTGTTTTCGTCTAAACCTGCGTAAGTATCAGAGAATTGTGGGCCATAAAATAACTTTTGTTCACCATACTGCTCTCTGTTGTAGTAGGCAAGAACCTCTCTAGCGTCTGAAGGATTGTTTTCGTTAATTGGAGTTTTTGCATTAGCTCTAATGGGTAACATTAACCAAGTTGAGAATCCAATTAATATGAATAAAACGCATAAAATAAGTGTATTGTAGAATACTTTACCATTCTGGCGAGTATATTTTAATCCAAAATAGAAGAAAGCAATTAATAAAATACTAACAAAAATTGTTCCTGAATTAAAAGGTAATCCTAAGCTGTTTACCATAAATACTTCGGTTGCTCCAAAGAATGTCATTGTCCATGGTAATAATAATTTGAAGATGAACAATAAGATGGAAACTACTACAATGTTTGCAACAATAAAGTTTTTAACAGTTACTTTTTCGTAATGTTTAAAGTAATATAAAAACCCAATTGAAGGAATGGTTAATAAAGCCATGAAGTGAACACCAAAAGATAATCCAACAACCAAGGCAATCAATAATAACCACTTATTCCCTTTTGGTAAATGCATTTCTTGCTCCCATCTAAGGCCAAGCCAAAAAAGTAAAGCAATTAAAAACGTTGCCATAGCATATACTTCTGCTTCTACAGCATTGAACCAAAAACTATCTGAAAAAGTAAATGCCAAAGAACCAACAAATGCACTTCCAAGAATAGCAATACCATTATCTTTATTGACTTCAGTAAATGATGAAACAACTTTTCTTAAGATGATTGTAAGTGACCAAAACAAAAACAATATTGTAAAGGCACTTGAAAATACAGACATCATGTTTACCATTAATGCTATGTTTTCTTTTCCAATAGCAAACATTGAGAAGAAAGCTCCCATCATTTGAAATAATGGTGCTCCAGGTGGGTGGCCAACTTCAAGTTTTGCAGCTGTAGCAATATATTCGCCACAATCCCAAAAACTCATTGTTGGTTCTACAGTTAAAGAATAAACAAGTAATGAAATAAAAAAAGAAACCCAGCCTAAAATGGTGTTCCATTTGTTGAAATTGAATGACATATAATTATGTTTCAGTTTGTGTTTGATGACACAAAGAAACTATTTTTTTGTCTAAAGAAAAGGTTAAAAAAAAATTTTTTGATTTTTTCTTCAAAAATACTTGCAGAAATAAAAAATGGGTGTAAATTTGCACTCGCATTAAGGAATTAATGCAGGTTTAATGGCTCATGGTGTAATGGTAACACTACGGTTTTTGGTGCCGTCTTTCTAGGTTCGAGTCCTAGTGAGCCAACAAAAAAGCTCTGAGAAATCAGAGCTTTTTTTATTTAAAATAGTTTGATAATGAACAACATAAAAAAAGGACTCAATTTTGAGTCCTTTTTTGTTATTTGTTTTTCTCCATAAATTCTTCTGCTTTTTCAACCATATTTTGGCTTCCGCAGAAAAAAGGAACACGTTGATGTAATTCTGTTGGTTGTATTTCCATAATACGCTTATAACCGTCCGAAGCTTTTCCGCCAGCTTGTTCAGCAAGAAATGCCATAGGGTTGCATTCGTATAATAAACGTAATTTTCCGTTAGGGGCTTTTGAGCTTGTTGGATATAAATAAATACCGCCTTTAATCATATTTCTATGGAAATCTGAAACTAAACTTCCTATATAACGAGAAGTATATGGTCTGTCTCCTTCTTCTAACTGACAATATTTAATGTAATCTTTAACACCTTGTGGGAAGTGAATGTAGTTTCCTTCGTTTACAGAATATATCTTTCCGTCTTTAGGAAATTGCATATTTGGGTGAGACAAGTAGAAAGTTCCGATGGCAGGATTTAATGTAAAACCGTTTACTCCATGTCCAGTTGTGTAAACTAACATGGTTGAGGTTCCATAAATCACATATCCAGCTGCGACTTGATTAACTCCAGGTTGTAAAAAATCTTCTAACTGAACAGGAGTTCCAAGAGGTGTTACTCTTCTAAAAACCGAGAAAATTGTTCCTACTGATACATTTACATCAATATTTGATGAGCCATCTAAAGGATCCATCAATACAACATATTTGTTATTGTGACTGTTGTCTGCGCCGGCAACTGTGATAAAATCATCATTTTCTTCAGAACCAATTCCGCAAACAATTTCTCTATTGATTAAGGTTTGAATAAAAACTTCATTTGCGTAAACATCTAGTTTTTGTTGATCTTCTCCTTGGATGTTTTGGTCCCCAGCAGCGCCAACAATATCGACTAATCCAGCTTTGTTTACTTTGTAATTAACTACTTTGGCTGCTAGTCTTATAGAGTTGATAATTCTTGATAATTCACCAGATGAATATTGAAACTCACTTTGTTTTTCGATGATAAATTCACCTAAGGTTTTATTGCGTTCTTCCATGTAAGAAATCGTTGTAGTTTAGTGAGGCAAATATCATGATTTATTTTGTAAATTAAATCACAAAAAACTTCTAATTAAGCCATTTTTATCACCTCAAGATATTTTATATTTGTTAGAAAATTACACACTATGAAAACGATACAAATTGTTGGTTTGGCTGCATTAATGTTCGGCGGAACTTTACATGCCCAAATTAATTTAGGAGAAAAGGCACTTGGTGCAGTTCAAAAAGGAGTTGCTGGTTTCACATTTAGTGATGAAGATGCGGCTAATTTATCTAAAGAAGCTGTTGTGAAAATGGATGCCGAGAATAAAGTGGCTGGTCCAAAAGATGCTTATACAATCCGATTAAATAAAATTTTTGGAAAGCATAGTGCTGAGAACGGATTAAAATTAAACTACAAAGTTTATTTGACTAAAGATGTGAATGCTTTTGCAACTGCAGATGGAAGTGTTCGTGTATTTTCCGGATTAATGGATATTATGGATGATAATGAACTTTTAGCAGTTATTGGTCATGAAATAGGTCACGTTGCTAATCATGATACAAGAGATGCTGTAAAAGCAGCTTATAAAAAAGAGGCATTGGTAGATGCTGTGGCTTCACAATCTGATAAAATTGCAAAATTAACGGACAGTCAATATGCAAAAATTGGAAGTGCAATGATAGATAGTCGCCATAGTCGCCAACAAGAATCTGAAGCTGATCTTTTTTCA
>CAMLKV010000159.1 GCA_946480635.1 uncultured Flavobacterium sp. | reverse complement strand
AGGGTTTGTGTATGTTAACACACCAATCATTACAGGTTCTGATGCTGAAGGTGCAGGAGAAATGTTTCAAGTAAGCGCTTTACCTTTTGACAATACACCAAGAACAGAAGATGGAAAAGTAAACTACAAAGAAGATTTCTTTGGAAAACAAACCAACTTGACTGTTTCTGGACAATTAGAAGCCGAAACTTACGCAATGGCTTTAGGTCAAGTGTACACTTTCGGACCGACTTTCCGTGCAGAAAACTCAAACACGTCTCGTCACTTAGCCGAATTCTGGATGATTGAACCAGAAGTTGCTTTTAATGATTTAGCTGACAACATGGACTTAGCCGAAGATTTCATTAAATATGTAATCAAATATGCTGTTGACAATTGTGCAGACGACTTGAAATTCTTAGAAACTCGTTTAGCGGATGAAGAAAAACAAAAGCCACAAGCTGAGCGTAGCGAAATGTCTTTATTAGAAAAATTAAACTTTGTATTAGACAACAACTTTAAACGCGTTTCTTATACTGAAGCTATTGATATTTTAAAAGATTCAACTCCTAATAAAAAGAAAAAATTCCAATATCTTATTGAAGAATGGGGAGCTGACTTACAAAGTGAGCACGAGCGTTTCCTAGTCGAAAAACACTTTAAATCGCCTGTAATTTTATTTGATTATCCAGCAAAAATAAAAGCATTCTATATGCGTTTGAACGACAATACTGAACCAGGAAAAGAAACTGTTCGCGCAATGGATATTTTATTTCCAGGCATTGGAGAAATTGTTGGAGGGTCACAAAGAGAAGAGCGCTTAGATGTTTTAATTGAAAAAATGAAAACATTAGGTATTGATGAAAAAGAATTATGGTGGTATTTAGATACTCGTCGTTTCGGAACAGCAGTTCACTCTGGATTTGGTTTAGGATTTGAGCGTTTAGTATTATTCGTAACTGGTATGGGTAATATTCGCGACGTAATTCCTTTCCCAAGAACACCGCAAAACGCTGAATTCTAAAATAAGTTGATTCGTGGATTTGGTTTTTAATTCAAATAACCAAATCCACAAATAAACAAAACATATAAAATGCTTAAACAGAACTTACAATTTAAATTATCACAAAAACTTTCTCCTCAACAAATTCAGTTGATGAAGCTTATTCAATTGCCTACTCAGGCCTTTGAGCAACGCTTAATGGAAGAAATGAACGAAAATCCAGCATTGGAAGGTGGTAATTTAGAAGATGAAGATAAGTTTGAAAAAGATGAATTTGACAACAATGACGAGTACGATGATTATGATGACAGTGACAGTATTGATGCCAATGAAATAAACATTGATGAATATTTAAGCAACGACGAAACCCCAGATTACAAAACCCAAACAAACAACTACAGTGATGACGATGAGGATAGAGATATTCCTTTTGTTGCCGCTGTAAGTTTTCATCAAGATTTAATAAATCAACTTAACACTTTTGTTTTAAGTGATGAGCAACGTGACATCGCAGAGTTTCTTGTTGGAAGTATCGATGATGACGGCTATTTAAGAAGAAGTATTGCCGATGTTGTTGATGACATGGCTTTCACTCAAGGTATTTATACTGATGAAGCAACAGTAAACAAAATTTTATGCATCATCATTCATGAACTAGAACCTTCGGGAGTTGGAGCGCGTGATTTACAAGAATGCTTATTACTTCAATTAAAACATAAGACTCCAACTGAATCTGTTGATTTAGCAGTTAAAATCATTGATGAGCAATTTGATGCTTTTACCAAAAAACACTACGAAAAAATCCAGCGCGGCCTGAACCTGACCGACGATCAGCTTAAAAAAGCAATCGACGAAATAGAAAAACTAAATCCAAAACCAGGCGGATCATTTACTGGTAACGCAAAAATTACAGAGCATATTGTTCCTGATTTTGCTATTAAAATTGTTGATGACGAGCTAGAACTTACTCTTAATGGCCGTAATGCTCCTGAACTTCACGTCTCAAAAGATTATCAAGAGATGATGAAGACCTATAAAGATTCGAAAGACAAGTCATCAGCTCAACGTGATGCCGTTCAATTCATCAAACAAAAATTAGATTCAGCCAAATGGTTTATAGACGCTATTAAACAGCGTCAAGAAACTTTATTTGTTACTATGAATGCTATTATGCATTTTCAACAGGAATATTTCTTAGATGGAGATGAAACCAAGTTAAAACCAATGATCCTCAAAGACATTGCCGATATGGTTGGATTAGATATTTCTACTGTTTCTCGTGTTGCTAACAGTAAATATGTTGACACTCCTTATGGTACCAAGCTTTTAAAAGAATTCTTTAGTGAAGCAATGGTTAATGATCAAGGCGAGGAAGTATCTACAATTGAAATCAAAAAGATTTTAGAACAAGTAATCGCTGAAGAAGACAAGCGCAAACCATTGCCTGATGATCAATTAGCAGAAATGTTAAAAGAACGTGGATACCCTGTAGCAAGAATGCGTAAAAAAATATAATTTGAAAAAAGTCTTACCTTTTTTTTCGTTTGCGTTCCATCCTATTTTCATTTCGGTGTTTGGGGCAGCTTTTTACTTTTTTACTTCTGATAAATATTTAGATTACGAGACTGTTTACTTATACTTTCTACAAGTATTAATCATAACTGTATTTATTCCTTTAGCATGCTTCTATTTGCTTGTATCGCTCAATAAAATAGATTCAATCATGGTCACAAAGGTATCCCAACGAAAAATACCTTTATTTCTTCAATCATTGCTGTTAATTGTACTAATTACAAAAAGCATAACTCGAGAAGAATTACCTGAACTATATTATTTTTATTTAGGCAGTATAATTAGCAGTTGTTTGGCGTTGGCGTTGGCGTTTTTTCATAAGAAAGCCAGTTTGCATATGCTTGGTATTTCCTCTTTAACTGTGTTTTGTGTATTTTGTTCCATTAGCTTTCAATATAAACCTGTTATGTTCCTAACGGTATTATTATTACTTAATGGACTAATTGCTTCTTCAAGACTTTATATGAAAGCACACACCCCTAAAGAACTTATTTTAGGTTATGTTATTGGGGTACTACCACAATTGTTTTTATCAATCTTCTGGCTATAAAATATAAAACATCAAGCCTAAGTTCAAAGAATTCATTTTAAGAGGCTCTTCGTTATTAAAAGAACCACTTTTAAAGATATTTTGAAGACCGTAATACCCATATAGATTCCAAGTATTAAATCCAGCAGTAAGATATACTCCGTAAGTTATTTTATTAAAATCAGGATTATTATTTATTTTAAAACTCTCATTTGGACCAATATACCTTGATTGATTAAGAAAGTTATAGCTAAGTTTTACTCCAGTATAAATTCTCCAAAACTTGTGTGAATCAAAAGTTGAAGTTCTCCAACGTATTTCAATAGGCACATCAACTGAATATATTGCAAATTTATTTTTCTTATAATCAATTGCTCCATCAATTACCGAATAATATCGTTGTCCATCTTTTTCAGAAATAAGCAAATTTTGCTTGTAGTTATTATATGCAAAACCAAGACCTGGCGCAATAGCAAAAGTTCTAGATTTATTAATAGGGAAGTCTCTTAAAAAACCAATACCAAGACCAGCTGAAAATGAGTTTTGCGAAACAGCTTTTGGCGCATTTTGGATAGCGTTATAGGTAGTAACAAAATAGAACTGATCTTCTCTGTACAAAGAATCTACAGCTTCAAAATTTGGAGTTTCTTGTGAGAAAGTATTACAAACTGATAAAATTAAAATAATTGAAAAAAATCTTTTCATGTGAGAAATTATTGCATAAAGATAGGAAAAATAAAAAAGCCTTTCTTTCGAAAGACTTTTAATAATTTTATTTTAATTAAGCATGGTGCAATTCTTCTTCACCTTCTTTCATTGGTGTAGTTTGAGGCACAAAGTCATCATCGTGACCTGGTTTGCTATAATCATAAGGCCATCTGTGTACTGTTGGTAATTCACCCGGCCAGTTTCCATGAATATGTTCAACTGGTGCAGTCCACTCAAGTGTATTAGATTTCCAAGGATTTTGTACAGCTTTCTTACCATAGAAAATACTATAGAAGAAGTTGAACATAAATACTAATTGGAAAGCAGCTCCTACTAATGCAAATGTTGTAATTAATACGTTTACATCTGCTAAATCATCAAATAATGGGAAGTTTGAGTTTGTATAGTAACGACGTGGTAAACCTGCCATTCCAATAAAGTGCATTGGATAAAACACACCATAAGCACAAACTGCAGTTACCCAGAAGTGAATATAACCTAAATTTTTATTCATCATTCTACCAAACATTCTTGGGAACCAGTGGTAAACACCAGCAAAGAAACCATATAGAGCAGAGATACCCATTACTAAGTGGAAGTGAGCTACTACGAAATATGTGTCGTGAACGTTGATATCTAAAGTTGAATCTCCTAAGATGATACCTGTTAAACCTCCAGAAATAAAAGTAGATACTAATCCAATAGAGAATAACATTGCAGGATTTAACTGTAAATTACCTTTCCAAAGAGTTGTAATATAGTTGAATGCTTTTACTGCAGAAGGAATAGCAATTAACAACGTAGTAAATGTAAATACAGATCCTAAGAAAGGATTCATACCAGAGATGAACATATGGTGACCCCATACAATTGTTGATAAGAAAGCAATCGCTAAGATTGAAGCAATCATCGCACGGTAACCAAAGATTGGCTTACGAGAATTTGTAGCAATGATTTCTGATGTGATACCTAAAGCTGGTAATAATACAATATATACTTCAGGGTGTCCTAAGAACCAGAATAAATGCTCGAATAATACTGGAGAACCTCCTTGGTAATGTAAAACCTCACCCGAAATAAAAATATCTGACAAGAAGAAAGAAGTACCAAAACTTCTATCCATGATTAACATTAATGCAGCAGATAATAATACTGGGAATGATACAATACCAATAATAGCAGTTATGAAGAATGCCCAAACTGTAAGAGGCAATCTCGTCATTGACATACCTTTAGTTCTTAAATTGATAACCGTTACCACATAGTTTAACGATCCCATTAACGAAGAAGCAATGAAAATTGCCATTGAAACGGGTGACAAATTGTTGGAATTGAAACTAACCATAATGTCATACCAGTTCCTGAACCAGGTATTGCTTGTGGTAAAGCAGATAATGGAGGATAGATTGTCCAACCTGCTGATGCTGGTCCTGACTCAACAAACAATGAACAAATCATTACTACTGAAGAAGTGAAAAACAACCAGTAAGAAATCATATTTAAAAACCCAGATGCCATATCACGTGCACCAATTTGTAACGGAATTAACAAGTTACTGAAAGTACCACTCAAACCAGCAGTTAATACGAAGAATACCATGATAGTACCATGAATAGTAACTAAAGCAAGGTAAATATCATTTCTCATAACTCCTCCAGGAGCCATTTTTTCACCTAATAAGAATTTAAAAATACCAAAAGATTCTTCTGGCCAAGCAATCTGCATTCTAAAAAGTAATGACATCACTACACCAACGATTCCCATAATAATACCTGTAATCAAGTATTGTTTAGCAATCATTTTGTGATCTATACTAAAAATATATTTAGTGATGAATGTATATTTATGGTGGTGTGCGTGATCGTGATCGTGTGCGTGATCGTGGTCATGTGCTGCTGCTCCCATAGTTTTCTATATTAATTTAAAATTCTTATTATTTCTTTTCTTCTAATTTGTCTTCTGCTGTTGCTACAACTGTAGAATCACCTACTTTAGCTTGAACAGGAGCGGCAACAGCTGGTTTTTCTTCAGCTTTTTTTTCGGTGGCGGGGGCAGAAACAAC
>CAMLKV010000158.1 GCA_946480635.1 uncultured Flavobacterium sp. | reverse complement strand
TTCTCTTCAGTTGGAGTCTCTGTAGGAGTTTCCACTGGTGCGTCAGTAGCAGGGGCTTCTTCAGTAACCACATCTTTAGCTTTTCCGCCTTTTAATTTTTCTTTTTTAGGTAATAAAGCTTTTAGATCTTCAGCTTTATTCATCATCATATCTTTAGTTATACCGGCTATTTCTTGCTTAGTGAAGCCATCTTGATAACATTTGATTGCTCTTTTAAGTTCTTTTCTTTTTTCCCAATAGTTCCCCATGTGGTAATCATATAGTAGTGTTTTTTCATATTGTTGTCCAGAAATTTGAGCCAACTCTTCATATTCGTTCCAAGCTTCGTTTTTGATGATAGCTGTTTCTATGGCTTTGAAATCGTTTATACGAACATTCATTTTTATACCTAACCCTTTTTCTATCATTTCGTATTTCTTATTTAAGTAAACTACGAAACCTTCTTTTAAAGGAGCAATTTTTTCTTGGTATTCGATAGAAGAAATTGGTCTGTAAACTTCGAAAAACTGATATAAAGCACTTGGAATTCCGTTAGTTGGGATAGAGTAGTGTGATCCACCTTTAAATTCCTCAAACTTGTAATTCACCAACTCATTTTTAACCGTTTTCATGTTTTCATTCAAGGCATTAATACGAGTTCTCATTTTCTTTAAATCACCTTCAGCTGTTGCGTGGTAATAAAAAATTGGTTCTTTTGCAGCTGCTAAACGTTGTGGAATTCTAGTTTCCATGTTCGTTGCTAATTCAGGGCTTAATGAAATATACCCTTGAAAAATAGGCATATCTTTGTATAAGTATGAGTTTAAGAATCCTGCGGTTAAGTCAAGACCAGCAATTACTTTGAAAGGAGCAATACGGTATTTAGTTTCTAAATGAGGTAATAATTCTGTTCCGATGAATTCGAAAAAAGCAGCGCCTTTTCCTCCGGGAAGTCCAGTTTTAGGATCAAAATCTGAATCTTCTTCACGTTCGTTGTTTTTATTTTGGCTAATACCAACAAGGATTACTTCTGGCATATCATCCCAATAATTTGCATAAGAAATATTTCCGGCAAAAGGATCGAATAAAAATTCGCTATCTAAAACTAAAATTAGTGGATATTTTTTTTCAACGTTTTTTTCGTAAGAAGCTGGAAGTTTTACTTTTATATCTCTGTTTCCGCCAAGTTTAGCAGATTTAAAACTGTCAGTAGTGGTTTGTGCAGATACTGAAAATGAAAAGAAAAGTACTAGTAGGTAAAGTGCATTTTTCATGATAAAAATAAATTAGTCTTTGACTGTATTTAACGAGCAAGATACTAATTTATTTCTTTTTCCCTACGATTGGTAAAACTAAAAAGGCAAAAACGCCTAAAAGGATTGTGATGAGTAATTGAGAAGTCCAAATAATCCACCCAAAAGCATTCCCGGCTTCTAACGGAATGTTATAGAGGAATAAAATTTTAGCAATTAATACAGGAAAAAAACCAAAACCACCATTAGTGAATGACATGGTTAAGCCCCCTATCACAAAAGCGACCATTATCGTTCCAATGCTAATATGACTTGTTGCTTCTAGAGAAAAAACTGTAATATAAAACATTAAAACATAGGACAACCAAATTAGGAAAGTAAAAAAAAGAAATTTCCATTTATTAGGCATGTTTAAAACACTAAAAACGCCTTCTTTTAATCCTTCAACTTTCGATTTTAAAAGTAAAATGAATTTTAATTTAGAGTATTTGTATATTAAAAGAAAAAACAAAAATCCAATAAATCCAAAAATGAGTAACCAACCTAGTTTTTCAACAGGAATATATAGTAATAAAAAACTTTTAAGGGTATCAAATTCTAAAGTTAAAGCTGTAAAAACAAATAGTAAAAGGAATATCAAATCAACTATTCTTTCAGCGATTATTGTTCCAAATACTTTGTCGAAAGACATATCTCTATATCTTTTTAAGATTAAAGCTCTTGAAACTTCACCTGATCTCGGAATGGTTAAATTTACAAAATAACCAATACAAACAGACAAAAAGTTTAGTTTGAAGTCTGGAACGTAACCTATTTCTGTTAAAGTGTATTTCCATCTGTAAGCTCTGAAAACACATCCTAAAATAGCTATAACAAGTGAAACAAGTACATAATTGTAATTAGCAGTTACAAAGTACCTTTTCATTTGAGTTATTTGCTCTTCAGAAAATGAATTGTAAGTATAATAAGTCAAGCCAGCTCCCAAAAGAATAGGGATAATAACACTAGCGTAAGAACTTATTTTATTCTTCACGGTTATTTTAACGAATTTGTTTCTTCGTTAGGAAAAATAATTGATGGTTTAAAGTTTTTAGCTTCTTCCATATCAATGCTTCCATAAGCAATAATGATAATAATATCGTCTTTATGAACTTTACGTGCTGCAGGACCGTTTAGTGTAATTTCACCACTATTTCTTGGTCCAGTAATAGCGTAAGTTTCTAAACGTTCACCATTATTGATGTTTACAATTGATACTTTTTCACCTTCAAAAATATTTGAAGCTTCCATTAGAGCCTCGTCAATAGTTATACTACCGATATAATTTAAATCGGCACCTGTTACTCTAACTCTGTGTATTTTAGATTTTACTACCTGAATTCGCATGATGCAAAGTTATATTATTTTAGCGAAATGTTATCAATCAATCGGATATTGTTTACAAAAACAGCTATAAAAGCCCGGTATTTTTTGTTTTTACTTTTTCTCTTGCATTCCAATAAAGTAGCTTCATCTGCAATTTCAAAATATTCTAATTCAAACATTTTTTGTTTTTTGAATTGCTGATTTACCCAAGCAGTTACTTCTTGTGCGCTTTTTGTTGTGAAAAGTTTAGCGGCTTCAGATAAAGTTTTGAAAATGAATGAAGCCTGAGAGCGTTCGTCGTTCGAAAGTCTTTCATTACGTGAACTCATTGCTAAACCATTTGCTTCACGATGAATTTTACAGCCATTTATTTTTACTGGAATTTTATATTTTTCAACTAGTTTTTTTACAATCTGTAATTGCTGAAAATCTTTTTCGCCAAAATAAGCATTGTTTGGCTGTACTATTTCAAAGAGCTTTTTTACAATTGTCCCTACACCGTCAAAATGACCGGGACGATGTTTGCCTTCCATTTGGAACTCTAAGCCATCATACTTGAAAGATGTCGACTCGGTTTTTCCTTCATAAATATCTTCAACAGATGGAGCATAAACAATAATATTTTTACTTAGACTATTGATTTTTTCAACATCTGCATCAAGAGTGCGGGGATATTTCTTTAAATCTTCAGGATTGTTAAATTGGGTTGGATTTACAAAAATGCTAACTACAGTCAACGAATTTTGCTTAATCGATTCACTCATAAGTGAAAGATGTCCTTGGTGAAGAGCACCCATTGTAGGAACAAAACCAAT
This sequence comes from uncultured Flavobacterium sp., assembly GCA_946480635.1. The sequence goes on along the minus strand of CAMLKV010000158.1, from coordinate 2,457 downwards.
TGATTTTTTTTCTTTCCAATATGATTTTAAAAAATCTTTTAGTTCATTTTGTTTGACAAAAACGGTCATGTCTAATCATTAAATTCAATGCAAACTTACTATTTTCGTCAATATCTTCGTAATTTTTTGTAATTTTGCATGGATTTGTGTCCAATAAACAAAACAAAAAAATAACATGGAGGATAAAAGGATTTTGTATGTATCATCCGAAGTAGTGCCCTATCTTGCTGAAAATGAGGTTTCTTTAATGTCTTATGATGTGCCAAAAATGATTAATGATCGTGGGGGGCAAATAAGAATTTTTATGCCTCGCTATGGGAATGTAAATGAAAGAAGACATCAGTTACATGAAGTAATAAGGCTGTCTGGAATGAATTTGGTGGTGAATGATGTTGATATGCCGTTAATTATTAAGGTTGCTTCGATTCCGAAGGAAAGAATTCAGGTATATTTTATCGATAATGACGAGTACTTTAAAAGGAAGGCGACTTTTACTGATGAGGAGGGTGTGCTTTATCCTGATAATGATGAAAGGGCAATATTTTTTGCAAAAGGAGTAGTGGAAACTGTTAAAAAATTAAATTGGGTTCCAGACATTATTCATGTGCAAGGGTGGTTAGCTGCAATGTTACCTATTTATATGAAACATTATTACAAAGACGAGGCTTTATTTGCTGATACTAAAATTGTGACTTCGGTTTTTAGTCAGTCTTTTGATGGAACTTTGGACTTAGAAATGGGTAAAAAAGTTCAATTTGATGGAATTCCTCAAGACTCTGTTAAGGAATTAGATAACCCAACTTTCGAGAATATAATGATGGCTTCAATAAATCACTCAGATGGTGTTGTTATTGCATCAGAAGACATATCTTCAAATTTAACAAAATTTATAGAAGCTTCAAAAAAACCTTTTTTACCTTTCGCCTCAAAAGATACGTTTGCGGAAGCGTATACTGAGTTTTATAAAAATCAAATTTTAGGTTAAATAATGATAAAAAATAATTTTTTTAAAGGCCTAGCAATTGCTTTCACGGCTTTATTTATAGTTTCTTGCGATAAAGATTACAATTCAATTGGATCTGATATTGTTGGTAATGAGCATTTTACTTTTGGAGATGGTGAATCATTTGGAGTTAAAGCATACAATCAAAGAACAGGTGTAGTTCAAACAAATAACTTGCCAGTAAACTATATAGGAATTATAGATAATTCTCTATTTGGAAGAACAAGATCCAACTTTGTTACCCAATTAGAATTAGTTACATTAAATCCTACTTTTGGGACAGGGATTGAAATAGATAGTGTGGTTTTGACTGTTCCATATTTTAGTAAAAAAACATCCACAGAGTCAAGTGGAAGAGGGATTTATACTTTAGATTCGATCAGAGGTACGGGGGAATTAGACTTAAAAGTTTATGAAAATGGTTTTTATTTAAGAGAATATGATCCACAAACAAATTTTACAACAGCTCAAAAATACTATTCTAATGAAGATGGTAATTTTGATAGTAATAAAAAAGGATTGCCTTCTGCAAATACTGTTTATCCAGCATTAGATACAAGATTAAACGATTGGATTCATCCAAATACAGCTTTACCAGATGATAAAAGAACTAGACAAAACTGGCATTTTTTACCTGATGCGGCAGAGTATGTTAAGTATAAAGTAGTCGATATGGTTAGAACTTCTGAGATTGAGTCAAGACAATCTCCAAGAATGAGACTGAGATTAAACGAACCATTCTTTTTTAATAAGATATTTAATGCACCTGCAGGAAAGTTAAGAGACAATAATACTTTTAAAGAATATTTTAGAGGGTTATATTTTCAGGTTGCCAATGTTGGTTCAGGACAATTAATTGCAATGGATTTTGCTAAAGGAGATGTAATAATTTATTATAAACAAGATAAATTACCGGCTGGTTCTGGAAAAGAACTTAAAGAATTTAGAATGACACTTTCTGGAACAACAGTTAATTTACATGACAATCAATTTGATTCAGGTTATACAAATGTAATTGACGCCCCTGTAGGTGTTGATGGGGCTGCCTCACTTTATCTTAAAGGAGGTGAAGGTTCAACAGCATTTATTGATATTTTAAGCCCGCAGGAAATTGCTCAGTTGAAAGGCAAGATAATCAACCATGCTTATTTGTTATTTACTATTGATGACAGTAAAATGGGAATCACGGGTGTTACAGAGCCGAATAGAGTCTATATTTTCAACTCTGAAAAAAACAGACCTATTTATGATTATTTCTTCGATAATTCAGATGATGATAACAATTTCAAAAATAATAAGTATCTTCATGGAGGAATGATTGAAAAAGTGTCAGATGGTTCTGGTGGAAAAAAAGGAGTCAGATACAAAGTCAATATCACTGAACACGTAAATAACATTGTCAATAAAGATTCTACCAATGTAAGGCTGGGTCTTGCTGTTACAGAAAATATTAA
>CAMLKV010000157.1 GCA_946480635.1 uncultured Flavobacterium sp. | reverse complement strand
ATTTATTTAAATCCACTCTGGCTTACCTTTTTGTGATGTTTTCCCCGGGCCACTTATCACTTCGATTTCATCGCCATCGGTTTTTGTACTCATCTCCGACGATGTGTGAATGGCAGTTTTTTAAAGCAATGAAGTTGACAAAATCTAAAAAATATAAATTTTAAATTGAATATTCAAATCGAAATTTTCATAAAATTTTGGGGTGCTTACTATAGTCTTATATTGGAAAAATTTAAAAATCAAAGATGAAATCGAACATTTGAAAATACACGATTGGATTTATTCAAATCTAAAGCCACGAGCTCAAAACCTTAATGATATATTGAAATTTTAAAAAGGATAATGCCTATGGGCAGTCAATTGAATTCGAAGGCAATTTTTAATATTTGAACGATAAATTTGTTTATATTGGAGAATTAGAAATTACTATCTAAGGGTACGATGAAAGTCAATTGAATTTAAGGGTTCCTTATTTGAAGGGCAAATTCTTTTAAATTATTTAAAAAACTTAAAAATGATTGAAAATCTTGAAGAAAAACTGAATTTTTAGGAATGGATAATTACTAAAGTTCAATGAGAATCATTGAATTAAATGACAAATTCTTAAATTTATTAAAAAATTAAAACATTAAAAGAAAGGATTTTTCAGGAAAGGTAATTTTTTAGAAATTTATCAATAGTCAAAAATCACTTGATTTGAAACGAAATTTTTAAAAGATTTAAAATGAAAACCTTAAAAATGATGTAACCTTTTTTGAATTAAAAATTAATTTTTAAAAGGATAATAACTAAGGGCAATGAAAATTTATTGAATTGAAGCTAAATAATTTTAAAATTAATGAATTTCCATCCTATTCTTAAAAATGATTTGAATTTTTTGATATTACTAAAAGGATTAAGGGATTGGGGATTCCTCCTCAAATTCAAATGGAGGGATGAAATGAAATGTGCCGGAGGGATTTTTGTCAGAGGATTCTGATTCAGATGGGGGAATCAAATGATCCTTTTTGGATTGAAAAATTAAATGATTGAGGTCTATCGTAAAATGGGTGGAGAAAATGTTTAAAAATATAGTGCAAACCTTCGAATGAATATGTTCAATTTCCCAGTATATGACACGCCCAGTCTTTCAACCTAAAAGCTTTTATTGTAATTGAAAGGAATCACAAGAACTTTTGATCAGAAGATAAGAATCTTCTCAGAGGCAGGCCACAAATTTCATTCCCTACAATATGCCAAAGTGCTACATTCGGTGGGAATTGGCTTTTTTTGCATCCATCCATTTGGCCACCACAACCTTCCCCTCAATTTTCCAGCAAAAAATCCAAGGAAAATGTGGCCATTTTCCATTAACTCTGGGAAACGTCCTTTTTTCCATCAAAACATTGTATTCGTTGCTGCCCTTTCCCCCAAAGGGGAAAAGGCAAGGTTTTTTCCTGAAATAAATATGTTAAAAAATATTGGAAATTTGGAAAAAGGAAAATATTTAACAAATTCATTTTATTTTAGCAAGGAAATTGATTTTAGCATCTAGAATCTAATAATTTAGGCAAAATAATTGAATATTCATACATCCTTTTATCCAAATGTTAAGATAGAAAAGCAATTTTTAACCGAATACTCTCATATTTGATATTTTATAACATTCTATAGCTCAAATTTAATAGAAATAGTAAATTTTAATAGAAATTGCTTAAAAAATCTCCAAAATAGAACCCAAACGGACAATCTAATTTTTGAATAGGTTTCTATTCTATTATAGTAGATGATTAATTATACTAGTATCAAAATACTTTCCATCTCATTTCAATCGTATAAGAATTATACAGTTTGAAAATTGATGTGATAATAGCCTTTGGGTAAAATTCGATTGAAAAAATGTGTAGTGTATTTTCCACGTCAATTCAATTTCCAATGCCACGTCATTTCCCTTCGGAAAAAATACCGCGTTAATTCAAATTTGAATTGGCCCTAAAGGCATAATTGATTTTAAGATTGAAAAATACTAAAAAATAATGGTCAATACAAAATTGAATAACTTGATTAATAATAAAATAAAGCAAAATTTAATTCGCATTTTTTTCAGGTTTCTATTTGAATATTGTCAGCTTAATTTGATAAATTATTCTGTTGAATTGCTATTGTCGCCTAAAGAGGTTTTGAAGAATAAAATAGCTGGAAAAATATTATTAAGAAAAATAAACCTATATGGAAAAGTTCATTCTTTTTTTGGAGATAACTCATCAAAGAAGGAACCTATATTAGAGAGCTATATACTTCAAAACTCCAAGGTCCTTTGCTATTAAAAATGAATAAAAAAGGCATTTTAAAATACATTTAAGAATACTTTTACAACTTTCGCAAATTTATTTCTTTCTAGAATATTTTTATTTCTTTTTAGGTTTATAAGAAAAGAATGGTTCCCAATTGTCATTTTATGAGATTTTTTTCCATTAAATGGGACAAAAATATACATATTAAATTATTTTAAGGATAATCTAAAAACAAATTTCTATCCTTTTTCAGATTTAGTTTGGTTAAGTCGTTCTTGGTGTTGAATTATTGCACTCAAACTGAAAGAGGTTTTTGAAGAATATGGGAATAATTTAATTTTAAAAATATAGTAACGAGTCCATTCTTTTATCCATAACTCTGTAGGAAGAAGTAACCAACTTTGGAAAACAATATGTTGTTTGAAAAGTCTAAAAGTTTTATACGTTGGAAATCTATATAAAATTTGATTTTTATCACTCAATGTCATTTTTAAAATTCGATTTAGAGTACTTTTGTGACTTTTCCAATAATATTGCTTTTCTATAATATATTATGAGATATATCAAGAAATAGTGACTACAAAACTCAGTTTATAATTTTCTTTTAATGTAAATTGAATCATTTCTTACGAGACATTCCTAATTAAATTCATTTCCTTTTCACAGGTGTAAATTTGGCAGATTATTGGATTGCTATTATCAGCAAAAGAGGTTTTAGAACAAAATTTGTCCATTCTTTTGTCCATATCTCAGCAAGAATCAGCAAATTTGGGAAAGCTACCATTCGAAAGCTCTAAAAATTGACATTTTATCAATTTGAAAAATATTTTTCAACTTTTCCCAAAATCATTTCTAAAATAATTATTTGTGCTAAAAGAATGGATCATATCGGCATATTTTGAAATAAAAAATTTCCCATTTTTAGTTAATTATGCGTCGTCGAAAGCTCAAAATTAACAATTTGTCACATTACATTAAAATTTTATCATTGGAACCGGAGTTTTCTAAAACAAGGAAAACATATTCAGAAAACATTATTTGTCGAATTAGACATGTTAAACAACATGAACACCCCAAACGATTTATACGGAAAATGATGGAAAAATTGCTAAATAGGGTGATCAACAAAATGGAAGGTAAATTATTTCAATTAATTTGCAATAAAATATAATTCCAATTATTCAAAAATGGCATGACTTTAAAATGGTTTTTCGCTAAGAATTCCGAATAATTTTAATGATTTAAAACCTTTTTTTAATTAAAAATTCTTTTATATTAATTCTCTAGGTCCGCCGAAATATGTCGGAATGACTATTTCGAATAAATATCTCCAACCACCGTTTTTCGTTCCATTGCGAAGTCCCCAACAAAATACTGCTAACGTTTTGGCAAATGAATTATTCAAACTTTCAAAACAGTCTAATCATCGGCTGCGCATATTTAAGACAAGAACGATAATAAAAATTCAAGGAATTTGGCCATTAACAGCAAGTAAATAAATTTTTTTTAATCGAAATGAAAAAACATTTTAGAAAAAACTTTCAAAAAAAGGAGGGCAAGCATTTTCGGTGCCGGATTAAAAAATACTGTAATGAGTTCATTGGAAAAGCGAAACCGTGGTGTATGGCCGATTATGAATGAAGATAAATTATGTTTGGCCCGAGCAATTGTTCTAGGCATTGTGAATTCTTCATATGGCGGCTTTAAAACAATGAAACAAATGGATGATTTTACTATAAAGAAATTTGCCATTTTATTATTGCAAAATGCCCAAATCAGCGAAAACAAGGAGAATTATGGGCTGAAAGATTTAAAAATGATTCAAAGATTTTTGAACAAGGAATGGCCAAATAAATATAGGCTAGCTGTCTTCAAATATCCTTTTTGTCAATTAATTTACAAAGGCCGAAAATTGGCTAAAAATAACATTTATTTGTTGCATAATGGAGAGCATTTCGATTTAATTTTGAATATTGGAAAATTATTGAAGGTTTATTTGCATTTTTTCAATTCCTATTTGAAATTTTAGGCAAGAGGCACATTCTGTCTCGAATGTAATTCAATTTGCTACCCACTTACTCACAATCCGAAATGTGAAAATGCTTGTAAATTATGCTATAGATATGGATATGGATTTCCATGCAGAAGAAAGCGTGGAAAGCATTCAATTTTGTGTCAAAAATGCAATTTTCATTTTCCAAATCGGTCATGTTTTAAATTTCATAATAAAAAGGGCCCAAAGGGAGGAAGCGGAATTTGCGATTTGCGTTTTTACTGTAAACAATGTTATAAAGTGGTAAGCATTATTTTGAATTTATTTCCTTTCAATTTTTCTCCAAAAAGGTTTATAAAAGGGGCTCTCCACATAAATGCATAATGAATAAATTTGAAAACAAAAGCGATAAAATGGTGGAAAAATGTGAGCAATGTGGAGTGCTCAAACTTTTAACAGAAGAACATTATTGCTATATACAACCTTTGCGGGAAATGCCAAAATTGGATCAAATACGTTATGCATTTTTCGATATCGAATCAACTCAAAATAAAAAAGTTAAATTAAAAGAAGGAATAAAGGTTGGATAGATGAAATTTATGGGGAATAAATTTATTTTAAGGTGAAAAAACATGAACCAAATCTATTAATTGCCGAAATAATTTGCAAAAATTGTATGGATGATCCAAATATTCGGCTTCCCTGTGGAAAAGTGGATTCATTAGAACGTGCAAAAAATTGTTGTTGTGGAGTTTTTCATAGAAAATGGGGATTTCCTGAAGCAAATCATTTGCCGAAAAATCCACGGCTTTTATATTTCCACTGTTTTGATGGAGGAAGAGAAAATTTGAGTGTGGCTGAACAATTTTTGGACTTTTTACTTTATACAGGCGATTATAAAACAACAACTATTTGCCTGGCACATAACAATGGAAAATATGATCTATATTTACTTTTGGATACATTATATGCCAAAGGAATTGGTTCAAAAATGTTGATAAATGGTTTGTAATTAAAATGTTCTGATTTTGTTAAATTAATTTTTTAATTCGAATCTTTTTGACTATAGGAGGAAAAATATTGTCAAATCCATAAAAGTAAAATATTGCCTAAAGGTTCATTATACAAAATAAAATAAAAACATAATTCCTCCTATGGGCAAAATTATAATAATCAAAAGAATATCTATAAAATACATTTAAGGTCTAAAAATTTACTCATTGGAAATTTCGGGCTCAAATTTTCGAACTATTGTTTTCAAAGATAGCCTCAATTTTATTTCTGGAAGTTTGGCATCATTTTATGATACTTTTGGATTGACTGATTCACAACTGGAAAAAAAGCCAAACTTCCCACATTTGTTCAATAAGATGGAAAATATTGGACGCGTTCTTCCTCATTTACCTTCGTTGCGTTATTATTCAATCAAAAATATGAAAGCAAACGAAAGGACCGAATTTTTAAAATTTTATGAAAAAAATTGCAACCAAGAATTCGACTTAAAAGAAAAATTATTCGATTATTGTCTCAATGACGTACAAATTTTGAGGTATAATTTTTGTGAAAAATATTTTGATACAAATTCTTTTTTAGGGAATCATGCATTCGCTTTAGGCGAAT
>CAMLKV010000156.1 GCA_946480635.1 uncultured Flavobacterium sp. | reverse complement strand
TGATAGCTAAAGTCATGATATTAGAGAAAAGGTTATATAAACTCAAACCTGAACCATAGTTGTTGAAGAATATCAACATCATTACTGGAGAAATGTAAATCATCATTTTCATGATTTTACTCATATCAGGCATACCTTCTTGTTGTGGAGCTGCCATTTGTTGATCTCCCGTTGTATATTTCATGTAGAAGAAAATCGCGATTGCTGCCAAAATTGGGAACAAGCTTACGTGATCTCCATATAACGGAATATTAAATGGTAATTTTAAAACCGAGTCATAAGATGATAAATCTTTTGCCCATAAGAATCCTTCTTGTCTTAATTGTAACGCGGATGGGAAAAATTGGAACGAAGCATACATAAATGGCAACTGAATAAGCGCTGGTATACATCCTGCCATTGGGTTAACCCCTGCTTTATTGTACAACTTCATTGTTTCCTGCTGACGTTTTACAGGATCTTTGAATTTTTCATTTAATTCATTCAATTCTGGGCGCAATACTTTCATTTTCGCCTGAGATAAGAATGATTTATATGTAATTGGCGCCATTGCTAATTTTATTAAAATAGTAAATAAAATAATAGCAATACCATACGAAATATACTTACTAATAAAACCAAATAATGGAACGAAAATAAACTTGTTAATCCATCCAAAAATTCCCCATCCTAAAGGAATAATCTCATCAAGGTTTTTATCATAACTGTTTAAGATTTTATAATCTGATGGTCCATAGAACCAGTTCATTTTATAATCAATCTCTCCGTTTTTATAAGCTAACGGTAAAGTTGCTTTGAAATTTTTAGTGTAAACAGTATCAACTTTAACATCTTTTACCAAATTCTCCGTAGACAATTTGGTTGCTTTAAAAGGAGTTTCTGTCAATAAAATTGAAGTAAAGAAATGTTGTTTAAAAGCTACATAAGTAACATCTTCAACTTCCTCCTCATCTTGCGATTGATTTAAGTAATTATCTTTTCCTCCATCATGCTCATAGATCACTTCAGTATATCTGTTTTCATAAGCAACACTTTTCTCATTACGGAATGTTTTCATATTCCATTCTAAGTTAGCCGCATTTCCAGTATTTAAAACCGAAGCCAATCCTTGAGAACGCACATCAAAATCTAACATATAGTCGTTAGGTTTCAACACATATTTGTACTCTAAGAATTGTTTTTCTCCCGCTTTCAATTTCATAGAAAGCACTTGATTTCCATCAACTTTTGTAAGTGTTGGTTCAAAGAAAACGTCTTTCGTATTGATAGTTTTACCCTCTTTTGTTTGTAAAGCAATATTTAATCCAGCATTATTATCTTTAATTAACTGAACTAATTTTCCATCTTTATCAATCGACTTATATTTTTTTAATGTCGCATCTACAATATATCCACCTTTATTAGCAATTTTTAAAGTCACCAACTCATTTTCAATAGTTGTAAATTCATTTTTAGCAGATGATAATGAAGCTGAATAAGCGAAACTTCCTAAAGAGGCTTGTAATGCAGCAGAAACTTTAGTCGAATCTGTTGAATTTGTAGCTGTTGCTACAGTTGCAGTTTCTATTTTTTGAGATTGCTCTTTTGCTTTAGCAGCTTGTTCTTTTTTTGCTTTCTCTGCTTGAATTTCGGCCTGCGTAGGCTGATTTTGATACATGATCCACATCATGATACCAAAAATTAACGCAAATCCGATAATTGAATTAAGGTCAAACTTTTTTTGTTCCATTTTTAAAATTTTGCTTTAAGCATTAGGCTTTAAGCGATAAGCTTGTTAGTCTATTTAATTTATAATTTGTTACTAAATCATACTTCGACTTCGCTCAGCACAAGCTTTTCAAGGTACTTTAGAAACTTATTACTTTTTATTTTTTACAGCTGCCTCCACAAACTTCACAAAAATAGGATGCGGATTTGCTACTGTACTTTTATATTCTGGATGGTATTGTACTCCAATAAAGAAAGGATGATTTTCTAACTCTATTACTTCTACCAAACCTGTATCAGGATTTACTCCCGATGCTTTTAATCCTGCATTTTGCAATGCATCTAAATAATCTCCGTTAAATTCATAACGATGACGGTGGCGTTCTAAAATATCTGATTTACCATATATTTTGTGTGCCAAAGTATTTTCTTCTAAATGACACTTCCATGCACCTAAACGCATAGTTCCTCCTTTGTCAGTAATACTTTTTTGTTCTTCCATCAAGTTGATAACCGGATGAGAAGTATTTTGATTCATTTCTGTCGAATTCGCATCGGCATGACCTAAAACATTACGAGAATATTCGATAACCGCCATTTGCATTCCTAAACAGATTCCGAAGAAAGGAACATTATTTTCACGTGCATAACGCACTGTTTCAATTTTTCCTTCAATCCCTCTTTCGCCAAATCCTGGAGCAACAAGTATACCATCTAATCCTTTTAACTGATCTTCTGCCGTTTTGGCATCCAAATGCTCTGAATGGATAGAAATTACATTCACTTTTGTCTCATTTGCGGCTCCCGCATGAATGAAAGCTTCCAAAATTGACTTGTATGAATCCTGTAATTCTACATATTTCCCAATCAATCCAATATTAACTTCGTGTTTTGGATTTTTATGTTTTTGTAAAAACTCGTTCCATTGTTTTAAATCTGGAGTAGCTTTTTCTGGTAAATCTAACTTTTTCAAAGCTACTTTATCCAAGCCTTCTTCCAACATTAAATTAGGAACATCATATATTGTTGAAGCATCAATCGATTGAATTACAGCTTCTTTCTTTACATTACAAAACAAAGCAAGTTTTTGACGTAAATCCTGAGAAATTTCATGCTCTGTTCTACAAACTAAAATATCTGCTTTTATACCGCTTTCCATCAACGTTTTTACCGAGTGTTGTGTAGGTTTTGTTTTTAACTCACCCGCAGCAGATAAATAAGGAACCAATGTTAAATGAATTACAATTCCATTATTATCACCCAATTCCCATAACAATTGACGAACAGATTCTATATATGGTAACGATTCAATATCACCAACAGTTCCTCCAATTTCCGTAATCACAATATCATACTCACCACTTTGACCAAGCAACTGCATACGTTCCTTGATTTCATTAGTGATATGAGGTACAACCTGAACTGTCTTCCCTAAAAACTCCCCTCTTCTCTCCTTCTCAATAACCGAAAGATATACTCTTCCCGTAGTTACATTGTTTGCTTGTGAAGTAGGAACATTAAGAAAACGTTCGTAGTGTCCTAAATCTAAATCTGTTTCAGCTCCATCATCGGTTACGTAACATTCTCCGTGCTCATAAGGATTCAGTGTTCCTGGATCTACATTGATGTACGGATCGAATTTTTGAATTGTTGTACGGTAACCCCTCGCCTGCAATAATTTTGCTAAAGAAGCTGCAATAATTCCTTTTCCTAAAGAAGAAGTTACACCTCCGGTAACAAAAATATACTTTGTTTGATTCATTGTATTGTGTTGTTGTGTTGTTGCTCTTTGCTTAGACTACGCTCAGCATAAACTAAGCTTAAGCTAAATTTAGTTGTTGTTCTGATTTTAAATTAAAACCGCGCAAAAATACAATTATTAATTGATATTTAGCAACGTGTATTTGACAATTATTCGTTAAGAAATTATGGCTTTGGAAAGTTTCCTTTAATGTTACGAACTAGTTCTTCCAATCCGTTAAGTTTTAACTCGTGAACTAGTTGTAATTGCTCACCTAATTGTCCTTTGGGAAATCCTTTTTGGGAATACCAAACCACATAATGTTCTGGTAAATCTATAAGATAACGCCCTTCGTATTTCCCGAAAGGCATTTTTGTGTGTGCTAGTTTTATGAGGAGATCTTGGTTTGTCATATTAAAAAAGAGAAAAGTGTTTATCTTTTCTCTTTTATTCTTTCTATTATTTCCAATTAAAAACAATTTCTTTTTTAATATCCGGATGTAAACTGTAATGTACAGGACAAGTCATTCCTGTACGTTCTAAAATAGTTTTTGTTTTTTCATCAGCTTCAAGATTCATATTGAAAGTGATATGAATTTCAGAAATTCTTCTTGGTTCTGCAGCCATAACTTTTGTCACTTCGGCAGTTGAACCTGAAAAATCAACATCCATTTCACGTGCTTTGATTCCCATAACGGTAAACATACACGATGCTAATGCATTTGCTACAGTATCTGTAGGTGAAAAAGCTTCTCCTTTTCCGTTATTGTCTACTGGAGCATCAGAAATTATTTCTGAACCTGAATTGATATGTATAGACGAAGTTCTTAATTCGCCAAGGTAAGTTACTTTTGAAGTTGCCATTAGTTTGCTTGTTTTACTGTTAAATCGGTGTCGTAGTATAAAATATACACTCCTTTGTTCATATAACCTCCATCAGGATTTTGAACATAATTAAATTTACTTTCCACTTGTTCTGAAGCTGTTTCATTGAATGTTTCAATTAAAGACTTCTCTTGTGACAAACGCGTCAATACATCAAAAGTCACATCAAAACCACGAGTAGCAAACTGGTTAGGTAAAATTTTATTCTTCTTTCTAAAAGCTGTTTCAAAATCTGTTGCAGCCTCAGAATCATTTACTCTTACCATTGATGGATAATGCATTCTTAGCTTTGTTAACCTATTCATTTGAATTTCTTCAAAATCCAAGGCATCGTTTTCTCCTAGAATTACCAAACTAATCTGAAAATCTTTCAAGGAAGCCATAAGTGCTGTCGTTGTACTCAAAATCAAGTTAGTTTTCTCGGTTTCTAGAATGATATAATTCATTTTATCTTTCACTAAAAATGATTTTAAACTTGCTACATCAAGAACACCAGCATCGCTTACTGTTGCAAACAAAACATCTTTATGATTTTCTGAAATATATTGTTTTGAAGATACTTTTTTAGGATCTACAACCGCAATCATATTACCTCCTTTTTCACGCATAAAATTGAACATTGCCAATTTCACATCGTCATTCGTTGGTGTTGCTTGAATTAAGTTTGGAAACTTTTTATCATAATCTTTTGACAGTGGAGAAATCACTGGCACTTCTCCTAATAATGAAGCTGTTTTTTCAACATTATTCTGGTAAAATGGACCAATAACAGCATCCATCGATTTTAAATTTTTATTTTGAACCAAATTACCTACATCCGAAGTTGATTTTGTTTCATTGGAATCAAAAATAGCAATATCAACATCTATCCCTAATGTTTTTGCGGAATCGATCGCCATTAAAGCGCCTGCATAAAAATCGAGTGTCATATTCAAGAACTTGTCTTTCTTAAGTCTTGATTTTGTAGAATTGATTGTGTCTTGATCTAATTTTGCAATATTAAAAGGTAATAACATCGCTAATTTTTTCTTTTGCCCTTTTTTTACAGTTTTAGTTAAATCAACATACTCTCTTTTAGGAAATGAAGTTGTCACTGCAGCAGTTTTTGCAGGTACTTTTAAAATCATGCCTTCTTTTAAACCTTCTTTAAGTTCAGGATTTAACTCAACCAATTTCTCCTGAGAAACACCAAATTGAGTCGATAAACTATACAAAGTTTCCTTTGGTTTAACCGTATACTCGTCTGTAACTAAGACCTTATCAACTACTGATATTGAACTTTGTGTTTTTGGAGCTTCATCTTTTACTTCTTTTGTTACAACTGGTTGAGGCACTTGTTGTTTTGGTCTTTCACCCTTAATTAACAATAAATCACCAATTTTAAGTCCATCTTTTATTTCAGGATTTTTTTTATCTAATTCCTCTTCTGTAAGACCATATTGTTTAGCAATTCCGTATTTTGTTTCTTTAGGTTTAACCTCATGCAGAATTGTTTTTTTTGCTTCAGCAGCGTTTGTTTTCAATTCTTGCTTCGCAGAATTTAGTTTCACTGGAATATTTAAAACTAAACCAAT
>CAMLKV010000155.1 GCA_946480635.1 uncultured Flavobacterium sp. | reverse complement strand
AATCTTGGTGGGCTCCCAACCGCAAATGGGGAAACGCTTACAGAACTTGCTATAATCAAACCAGAAGAAGTGGAGCATTTTGAAATTGGTTTCAAAAGTAATCCAACATCTAATTCTCGATTAAATATAACACTTTACAATACTAATATTAAAGATTATCAAACTCAAGTTCAAACTGCAGAGTTGGGAGTGAACAGAGGTTATCTTTCCAATGCTGAGAAAGTGAGAGTGAGAGGTGTTGAATTAGAAGGAAATATAAGAGTGTTTGAAGTTTTGAATTTTAACGGAAGTTTATCTTATACCGATGGAAAATATGTGTCGTTTAAAAACGCACCAGTTCCATTAGAAGAAACCGGTTCAGCACAGGCATTTAAAGATGTTTCAGGAGGGAGATTACCTGGAATTTCAAAATGGACAGGGGCCTTCGGTTCTGAATATGCAACTGCGGTAAAATTCCTGAAAAGAGAAGGTAGTTTTTATGTGGCTTTAGATTCTTATTTCAGATCAGAATTTTCATCAAGTCCGTCACCGTCAAAATATCTGAATGTGGAAGGATACGCTTTATTTAATGGTCGATTTGGATTCAGAACATCAAGCGGATTGTCAGTTTCGTTATGGGGACGTAATCTATTTAATAAAGATTATTATGAACAGTTGCTTCCAGGAGCTGGAAATGCAGGGCATTACGCTGCAGTTTTGGGTGATCCTAGAACGTACGGAATTACACTGAAATATGTTTTGGAATAATATAAATAAAATGAGTATATCTAAAAATCAATTGTTTCTGTTTGGTTTGTTAATCTTGAGTAATGCTGCGTTTTCGCAAACAGAAAATGTGTCAACAAGTTACCCGCAGGTAAAAGGGTACTTTGCTATTCTACATCCCATTGTAACATTCGAAAAAAATCATACAATTTATAATTTTTCGGATGTTTACACTGTAGGATTTCCCACAGGAATAAATATTCTTAAGAACGATAATTTTGGTTACAGTTTTGAGGTTGTTCCTTTTATAAAAGCTGAAGATGGAAAGGATAAAGTGACTAGCGTTCTTTTTCATCCTGGACTTCTTTTTAGATATAAACATGGATTTACATTTATTTCCAGATTGGCTTTTGATACCAGTGGACGTTACGGTTTTACAGCAGTATTTAACAAGGTAATTGCAAAAGGTAAGAATGTAAATTATTTTATAGCCACTCCGTTGCCGGTTCGCTTTGGTAATGAAAAAGCGGTTTCGGTTGGAGCCGGAATTCAAATTGGAGTAACCTTTTAAGTGAATCCAAATAGTAATTAGATTTTTTTTGAAACAAATGAGTAATACACTTTTTCCAATTTTCCTTAAAACCGATACTTTCCGCTTCCTTATTATAGGAGGTGGAAACGTTGGCTTGGAAAAAACAAATACGCTTTTAAAACAAAATCCACTCACTTCAATTAAAGTTGTGGCGAAAGAAATCAATGCCGAATTACGAAAGGTATTGGAAAATAATCCACATGTGGAATGGGAAGAGAGGTCTTATTCTCATGATGATCTTGAGTATGCCGATTTTGTAATTATCGCAACTGAAAACACAGCCTTGAATACAGAAATCAGACATAAGGCAAACGAACAAGGAATTTTGGTTAATGCTGCTGACCAACCAGAGTTATGTGATTTTTATTTAGGTTCAATCGTGAAGAAAGGGCATCTGAAAATAGCTATTTCAACTAATGGAAAATCACCTGTATTGGCCAGACGTTTGCGAGAGCATCTGGAAGAATCAATTCCTGAAAATATCAATCAAAGTATTGAAAACCTGAATGCATTCAGGGAACAGCACAAAGGAGATTTAAAATCAAAGCTAGATTCTTTAAATTCTGTTACAGAAGGCTTGGTACATAGAACAAGTAAAAAAGGAGAAAAGAGAGCAACTAAGAAGTACAAAAGATTAACTTTTGATATTGCGGCAATCTTTCTCTCTGTATTTTTTGGTTATGGACTGGCTACGGTGGTTTCTTTTCAAGATATAAGCAATTTTGTAAGTGCAATTCCATCTGCTTTTTTTATCATGATTCTGGTGGGCTTCTTTGCTCAACTTGTCGATGGGGCCTTGGGATTGGGGTACGGGGTTACCTGTGCGACAAGTATGATGTTGTTTGGGGTGAAATTGCCAGCCATCAGTGGAAGTATTCATACGGCCGAAATGTTTTCAAGTGGGATTACAGGTTTTTCACATTATAAATTTGGGAATGTAAATAAAAAATTATTGTTTTGGTTGGCTGTTCCTGGCGTAGTTGGTGCAGTTAGTGGCGCTTTACTGCTGGTTTATTTTGGAAGTAAATATGAAAAGATAACTTATGCAGTTTTGGCTACTTATACTATGTTCTTAGGTGTTCGTTTGATTGCGATTGCTTTCCGAAAAAAAATAGAAAAGCAAAAACTGAACAATACTGGAGCATTAGGTTTCACAGGAGGATTTTTAGATGCTTTTGGTGGTGGAGGTTGGGGACCAATTGTGACTTCGACGCTTTTAGGTAAAGGAAGAAAGTCAAGTTATGTTGTGGGAACAGTTAGTTTGGCCGAGTTCTTTGTGACACTAGCTGCTTCGATAACTTTTTTTGCATCTTTAGGAGTAAGTCATTGGTATATTGTGGTGGGACTTATTTTAGGAGGTTCAATTGCAGCTCCTTTTGCAGTAAGGCTAGCAGGTAAATTACCTCAAAAAACGGCAATTCTTTTGGTAGCATTTTTGGTAATTATTTTTAGTATAAGAATGTTATTTAAAATTTTATAAATTGTCTATCTGTTGATTGTAAAATAAAACTCCTGTGTTTTGAGCACAGGAGTTTTGGTTTTTATGATAAATAAAATCAAGGATAAAGCGATTTATTTCCGTTAGCAACTATATTGCTTCCAAGTCCTGAAAAAGATACAGAAAATGAGCTGTAACTAAAACTTAATGAACCTGTAGGAGTACATAATCCTAAAGCATATCTGCATTGACCATAACTTCCTGTTTCTTTTGTCACTTTACTTTCGCTTCTAGCTGATCCTAATGACATATATCCCCAGTCGCTAACATCTGTGTTAGATACTGTTGAGCCACTATAGTAAATTGTTATTTGATAACCAATTTCGCCACGGTCTGAACCCCAAAGCCAGCTTGCTGTCCACCATTGTTTGTACCATCTCGAGTATACTTTTGATTGGCCTTCATTCGAAACTTCGATTTTACCTTTTGGATCCATCATTATTAATCCGCTAAGCACATTATCCCAAACAATTCCTGAGTTTCTGTAAAAACATAATGAAGTGAATTTTTGTCCTTTGTTAACCCAAGTTATTTCAACTACGTTGTCTTCAAGTTGTATTTCTTTGACAGCTATTTCTTTAATGTTTTTTTGAGAAGATGTTAATGCGTCACCTGAATAGATATTTTTCATTTTTCCAATAATAACCGATTTAAAATCTTTAATGTTTCCAAATGCTACAGTACTTTCTTGATCAGATACAGCATTTTGAGCCATTGTGATTGCTTTACTTGTCGAAATTTTACCTAAAACAATAACTTGGTCAATCTGTAAATCATCATTTAGATATTCTGAAAGATTAGTTTTTGATAGATTAAGTTGGTTTTGAACAGTTTGAGGTAATTCCTGTGAAGAGACAGGAGATAACTGTTGTTTTAAACTTTCAATTGACTGTGTTTCATTAGAGTTTTTTTGAACAGAGTCGATGCTGTCATCTTGACAACTGTTGATTATTAGAGCAGAAAGCACTAATAAACCTTTAAAGGCGTTTACAAATTTTGTTTTCATTTAAAATGGTTTAAAGATTAATATTGTAGTAAAAATAGTACAAAATTTTAATAAATCATTTAAAATGAATTAATTAACTTTTTTATAATTTAAAATAAATGTTTCAATGTATTTAAAAATAAAAAAAGCCGTTCATTAAGAACGGCTTTTTCTGGGTCAAATCTGAGTTTGATTAGTATTTTAAATTTACTTTTAATTCAAATTCGTCATCAATTGCTTTATCAGCTAAAGCTCCGAAGTTTTTAGAAGCATATTTGATATCATATTTTGTTCTGTCAATCATTACAGTTGCATTAGCTACACCTTTGTTAGCAACGATATCAAAAGTTACTGGAGCAGTAATTCCTTTGATTGTTAAGTCAGCAGTTACAGTGTAAGTATTAGCAGCTTTTGCACCAATTGATTTGAATACTAAAGTTGAAGTTGGGAATTTTTCAACAGCAAAGAAATCATCATTTTTTAAGTGACCATCTAATTTACCTTTCCATTCACCTTGTAAATCTGTTGTGTTGATAGTTTTCATATCAACAACAAAGTTACCACCTACTAATTTTTTCCCGTTAAATACTAAAGCACCTTCTTTAAGAGCGATATCTCCACTATGTTGGCCACCTACTTTTTTAGCTAACCATAAAACTTTACTTTTTGAAGCATCAACTTTTTTAGTTGTTTGAGCTGAAGCTGTTAATGTTCCTAAAGCAATTACTAATGCTAAAGCGATTGATTTTAAATTTCTCATGTTTATTGATTTAATTAATAATTATAATTTGATAAATAATTCCTCTTTTGATTTCCTAACTTTTTTCACGTGTTGATTAATGTCTTCTTCATGTCTATAACCAACAGTTGCAATTAAAGTTGCATTTAAGCCTAATTCACTTAAACCTAAAATTTCATTTACTTTTTCTGGTTCAAAACCTTCCATAGGCGTAGCATCAATTTTTAGTTCTGCTGCAGCATTTAAAAGATTTCCTAGTGCTAAATACGTTTGTTTCGCTGTCCAAGTGTTTTTTGCATCTTCGGGTAATGACGCAATTTTAGATTTCATGAAATCTCCATAACCAGCAATGTTTTCTACTGGTATTCCTCTAGTTTCAGCTATATTGTTTACGTAAGTATCGATTTCTTTTTCACCAACATTTAACATATTTGCAAAAACAAATAGGTGAGAAGCATCTACTATTTGAGATTGTCCCCAAGCAGCAGGCTGAATTTTAGCTCTTAATTCAGGATTTTCAACAATTAGAACCTTGTAAGGTTGTAATCCGTATGAAGATGAACTTAATCTAATTGCTTCTTTTAAGGTTTCTAAGTCAGCTTCAGAAATCTTTTTATTTGCATCAAATTTTTTTGTTGCATAACGCCAATTTTGGCTTTCTATAAATTTACTCATTGTATTAACTTCTATATTTTTCTAATAAATTATTGAATAATTCTAGTTCCTCACTAGTTAATTTTTCAGCGAAATAATTCTCATGTTCTACTGCTTTAGGGTCAATTTCTGCTAAAACATCTAAACCTTTTTGCGTTATTTCAACTTCCATTTTTCTTCTGTTGTCTGGGCAAATTTCTCGTGTAACTAATTCTTTTAATAGCAATTTATCTACCAATCTTGTTGTATTACTTGTTTTGGCAATCATTCTCTCTTGAATGGTGCACATGTTTGCAGGCTTTCCTTTTTGCCCTCTTAAAATGCGTAACACATTGTATTGTTCCGGAGACAAATCGAAAGGTTTTAAAATGTCATTAAAATGATCTGTTACAATCATATCTGCAAACATGACATTAAGCACTGCTCTTTTAGCAGAGGATAATGTTACTGTCGATTTTATTATATCTTCAATTTTCATATTTGTAGTTACCAAATTTGTATGTACAAATGTATAAAGATTTTTTATTTGTATATACAAATATGTATTAAATTTTTGTTAATTTTTATTTTGAGGTTTTAAGATTGATTAATTTTAATGAGCTCAAAATTTTTAGAGGTATGAAAAGAGTAAGTTTATTATTGTTGTTTTTATGTTCTGTAATGTTCTCACAAAAAAGCAGTCAGGGACATATAAAAGTGCCTGATCCTATTAATGAGTATAAAAAAGATGGAATTATTATAAAGTCTTTCGACTTTAATTCGTTTGAATCTTATTTGCATAAAAATGACGAA
>CAMLKV010000154.1 GCA_946480635.1 uncultured Flavobacterium sp. | reverse complement strand
CTGCAACTTTAGTTTACGACTCTAATCCTTCAGCTGCAACGGGTTCTTCAGCAGGATGGAAGCCTTTTACTTTTTCTACCAATTTTACTTATTCAGGCACTCAAAACTTAGCGGTTTATTTGGAGTATGTTAATACTGCTGCTTCCACAGCTATTGGTTGGGATTATGAATATGGTACACCTTGTATAAGTACTACAAATAGTAATACAACAAAATATATTAACAATACTACTGGTACACCAGGAGTTTCATTAACTTCAACAAACTATAGAAGACCACAAATAGGTTTCGATTATGTAGTAACATGTCCAGCACCAACTAGTTTTAATTATGCTAATTTGACTGCAACAACTGTGGATCTAAATTGGGTTGCAGGTGGTTCAGAAGGTTCATGGGAATACGTAATTCAGCCTTCGGCAGATCCTGTACCAACTTCTGGAACTACAATAGGTGTAAATAATGTTGTAGGGGCTCCTGTAACTCCAAATACTGCATATACTGCATACATAAGAGCTAATTGTGGAGCTGGAGGGTTTTCAGTTTGGAAAACGGTTAATTTTACAACTCCTTGTACATCATTTAGTGTTCCAAATACAGAAAATTTTGCAACATATGTTCCTGGTTGTTGGCAAGAGGCCGATAATGGTGACACTACTGCTGGGCCATCAACTTTTGGATCTAGTACTTGGATTGAAGATGGCTTTGGAAATGTTGGTACTACTGGAGCTGCGAGATATAACATTTTTACAACTGGTGCAAACGATTGGTTAATGACGCCAATTTATAACATTCCTACAACAGGTTATGAATTAAAATTTGATGCAGCAGCTACTCAATATGCTACTACTTCAGCACCAACAACACCTTGGGAAGCAGATGATTATGTGGAGGTTTTGGTTTCAACTGGAACTACAAACTGGACACTTTTGTATACATATAATAATACTAATGTACCATCTAATACAGGTTCAACAAATGTAATTGATTTAGATGCTTATGCTGGTCAATCGATAAGATTTGCTTACAGAGTGGTTGAAGGAGCTTCGAATGGTTCAGCTGATATTGATTTTTCAATAGACAATTTCGAAATAAGACTTACTCCAGCTTGCTCTAATCCAGTGAGCTTGGCTGTTAATAATTTAACTTATAATTCTGCAAATATTACATGGGGAGCTACCACAGGAAGCTATGAATATGTTTTAGATAATGTTGCAACAGATCCAATTGGATCAGGAACACCATTATCAGGTGAAATCTATAACGCTACATTATCTCCTTCGACAACATATTATTTTCATGTAAGAACGGTTTGCCCAGGTCCTTTATATAGTATTTGGTCTACTATTTCTTTTACATCACCAGCAATACCACCATCAAATGATGACTGTGTAAATGCTATAGCTTTAACAGCTGGGGGAGTTTTTGCAGATAATGACGTTATTGGTACAACTGTAGCTGCTAATACTGTAACTGGTTTGACGTATGCTTGTCAAACAAATAGAGCAAATGATGTATGGTATTCTGTAACAGTTCCTGCCTCGGGTTCTTTAACAATAGAGACACAAGCGGATGGTGCGTCAGCATTAACAGATACGGTTTTAAGTGTTTTTTCTGGTACTTGTGGAGCTTTAACTGAAGTAGGATGTAGTGATGATGAAGGTACCGGTAATTTTTCAATTATAAATCTTACTGGTCAAACACCTGGCGCTACACTTTATATAGGAGTTTGGAGATGGTCATCTGCTACAAATGGAACGTTTTTACTTTCAGCATATGATGCATCATTGAGTACAAATTCTTTTGATGTTAAATCATTAAAAGTTTATCCTAATCCTGTAAAAAATATTTTAAATTTATCATACTCAACAGAAATTTCTTTAGTTGAAGTATTTAATATGTTAGGACAAAAAGTTTTGGTTAAACAACTAAATGTGGACCAAGCTCAAATTGATATGTCTAACCTAAATAGTGGTAACTACTTAGTTAAAATTACTTCTCAAGGAGAAACAAAAACTATGAAAATTCTTAAAGAATAATAATTTTTAAAAATAATCTTGAAAACCATGCTAAGGCATGGTTTTTTTGTTTTTTATCGAAAATAATGTTAATAATTTCTGAATTTTATTAAAAATTATTAAATTGTGCAAAATAATCAAACAATTATTCATATGAAAAAAATTACTTTATGGCTAACTTTTATGATGTTAATGGTCATCGAAAGTTATGCTCAGGTAAGCATTAATCAAAGCTTTCCTACAACCACAACCCCAGCTGGCTGGGATGTTGGCTCAGGTGGTTTGTCTACCACACAAGCATGTGCTACAGCCTCATGGAGAGGTAATGTCTACAATGCAACTCCTCGAATTTTAACTTCAGAAACGCAAGTTTCTAATGGACAAAACTTAACAATTTCATTTGATTATAAAATTGTTAACTGGTCAGCAGCTACAGTTGCAACAAATCCATACAACGGAACTATTACTACTGAAGTGTCTGTAGATGGAGGGACATCATGGACAGTTGTTGCTGGTGTAATAGATAATTCGAATCACGTTGTTGGAAATACTTGTGTTAACAAATCATATGTTGTTCCAGCAGCTAGTGTTCCTAATGGTGCAAATATCGCAGTAAGATGGAATTGTGTTTTTGGAACATCTGGAGATTATTATGTTTATCTAGATAACATAATTGTTAATCAACCGGCATTAACTCCTCCAAGTTGTGCTTCAGCGCTTTTACCTGCTGATGTTGCTACAGGAGTAGCAAGAAATCCAGTTTTAAGTTGGACTGCTGCAACAGGAGGACCAACCTCATACGATGTTTATTTTGGAACATCTGCAACACCTCCGTTAGTAACTAATACTACTGGTTTAACATATACACCTGTTGCTCCATTGTTAGCAAACACTACTTATTATTGGCAAGTTGTTCCGAAAAACGTAAATGGTAGTGCTACAGGTTGCGCTATACAATCATTTACAACAGGAGCAACTGTTAATTATTGTACACCTACAACCACTTATGGATGTACAGATGGAGACGTAATTGCAAGAGTAGTTTTGAATACTTTAGATAACGATTCAGGTACTGGATGTCCAAGTGGAACTGCTGGATATTCAGATTATACTTCGGATGGTGCACTGACTACAACTTTACAAGCAGGAAGTTCTTATGGATGTACTGTTTATGCTGGTCAATATACAGAAGGATATGCTGCTTGGATTGATTATAATGATGATGGAGTATTTGATAATTCAACAGAAAGAATTGGTTATTCAGCTGGTCAGGTTACTGGAAGTGGACAAGTAGGGGTTTTAGGAAGTTCTGCAACTTTTCCAATTGTTTTATCTTGTAATCCACCTTTAGGGCAACATCGTTTAAGAGTAAGAGCTATGTATAATACTAATGGTTCAGCTGTTACTCCATGTACAAACAATAGCTATGGTGAAGTAGAAGATTATTTAATTACAATTTCTGCTGCTGTGGCTTGTCCACAACCAACAGGGCTTACTGCAGCTAATCCAACAACTAATTCTATTGAATTGAGCTGGAATATTGGATGTGCTGAAACGGCATGGGACTTACATGTTACTACTGCAGGTGGAGGAGCGCCTACAGGAGCACCATCTCATCCTAATGTTAATGATAATAGTTCATTTTTAGTTAACACAGGTTTAACAGCAGATACAGATTATGAATTTTATGTTCGTGCTGTATGTGGTGGTGGAAATGGAAATAGCCTTTGGTCTGGACCTTTCGCTTTTTCAACATTACCAGTCGCACCTCAATGTCCAACATTAACCACTCCTGCTAATGGAGCTACAAATGTTACTTTGACAGGAGGAGGAACTTCTTTTGCATGGTCAGCACCAGCATCTGGCTCAGCACCTGATAGCTATAATGTTTATTTAGGGACAACTTCAGGGGCTCTTACTCTTTTAGGAAACACAACAAACCTTACTGAGATTATTACAGGCTTAGCTTATTCAACAACTTATTACTGGCAAGTGATTTCTGTTAATGCAGGTGGTTCTGCGACAGGTTGTGTAGAGTTTAGTTTTACTACTCAAGCTGCACCGCCACCACCAGTTAATGATGACTGTCCAGCAGCAGTTAGCTTAACGCCTGGAGTAAACTTTGCTGCTTATCCAGTTGTTGGAACAAATATATCTGCTACTGATTCTAACCCACCTGCACCTGGTTGTGCTAGCTTTAACGGAGGAGATGTATGGTATTCTGTAGTAGTGCCAGCTTCTGGATCTATTACTGTAGAAACAGGAAGTGATTCTGGTTCAGCAATTGCAGACACTGGTTTAGCTATTTATGAAGGAAACTGTGGAGCACTAAATCTAGTAGATTGTGATGATGATAGTAGTACTGATGGCCTTTTCTCTTTAATTTCTTTATTAGGAAGAACTCCAGGAGAAACATTATACATAAGTGTTTGGGAATATGGAAATGATTCAACAGGAACATTTAAAGTTTCAGCTTATGATGCTTCGTTAAGCACAGCTACATTTAATTTAGAAGGATTTAAAGCTTATCCTAATCCAGTAAAAGATGTATTAAATTTATCTTATACTAAAGAGATTTCTAAAGTTTCTGTTCATAATTTATTAGGGCAAGAAGTTTTATCAAAATCAGTTAATGCAATGCAATCTCAAATTGATTTATCAAGACTTGCAGTTGGAACTTATTTAGTAAGAGTTACAGTTGATGGTTTAGAAAATACAGTCAAGATTGTAAAAGAATAATATTCAGAATATAAATGTTAAAAAAGTCATCCTTTGTGATGACTTTTTTTTGTTAAAAATGTAACTTTGCCAAAAAGTCACAAATGAACTATTCGTTTATTATACCTGTTTATAATCGTCCAGAAGAGATTGATGAACTTTTAGAAAGTTTGACAAAACAAACCTATTCAAAACCATTTGAAGTAGTTATAATTGAAGACGGTTCTACAATTCCTTGCGAAAGCATTATTGATAAGTATAAAAACAAACTTACTATTACCTATTATTTAAAGTACAATTCTGGGCCTGGTGATTCTAGAAATTTCGGGATGACTTATGCTAAAGGGGATTATTTTCTTGTTTTAGACTCAGATTGTATTATACCAGAAAACTATCTTTCGGAAGTTGATAAAAGTTTGAATGAAGAATATGTAGATTGTTTTGGCGGTCCAGATAATATGTTGCCAAATTTTTCAGCTGTTCAAAAAGCTATCAATTTTACAATGACTTCAGTTTTAACTACTGGAGGAGTAAGAGGAGGAACAGAGAAATTAGAAAAATTTCAGCCTAGAAGTTTTAATATGGGTATTTCCAGGAAGGCATTCGAGGCTTCAAAAGGTTTTTCTAACATTCATCCTGGAGAAGATCCAGATTTAAGCATTCGTTTGTGGAAACTTGGTTTTAAAACTAAATTGATATCAAAAGCATTTGTATATCATAAAAGAAGAATTGATTGGGAAAAATTTTATATTCAGGTAAATAAATTTGGTAAAGCTAGGCCAATATTAAATAGTTGGTATCCTGAATATGCTAAACCAACATTTTATTTACCATCGCTCTTTGTAATATTTTTTATAATTGGTGTTCTTGCTTTAATTTTTGCATTCGACTGGATTCTTAAACTATATTTTGCTTACACCGTTATAATATTTCTAGCTTCAAGTATTAAAAATAGAAATGTATATGTTGGTTTTTTGTCAATAATAGCAGTTTGGCGTCAGTTTTTTGGATACGGATTAGGTTTTATAGAATCATTTATTAAAATCAATATCTTGAAGAAAAAGCCACAAGAAGCATTTCCAGAACTTTTCTTTAAAGTATAAATGACCAAAATAATAGGACTAACAGGCGGAATAGGAAGTGGTAAAACAACCATAGCAAGACTTTTTGAAGCCGAAGGAATTCCTGTATATATATCTGATGATGAAGCAAAAAAAATAATGCTTAGTCCTATTACTGTCGAAAAAGTAAAACAAGAATTTGG
>CAMLKV010000153.1 GCA_946480635.1 uncultured Flavobacterium sp. | reverse complement strand
AACGGGATATTTTTCAGTCACGTCGGCAGGTCTCCAGCCTGTTGGCATAAACCAAATTTTTAATTTATCCGAAAATTTTTCGGCGTGCCAAGCATCTCTAATTAAAACCCATAAATGCTGAAAGTTAATTTTAAAAGGATTCCAAGTTTCTGCAGGACGAGTAATTCCAAAAACAGCCGGGACTTCGGGTAATTCTTCTTGAAAAGTACCAAACATTTTATCCCAAATAATAAAAACCTGCGAATGATTTTTATCCATGTATTCAGGATTTATCGCATGGTGAACTCTGTGGTGTGAAGGAGTTACAATAATTTTTTCCAAAAAACCCATTTTGTTGATGTATCTAGTATGATACCAAAATTGTATAAAAAACTGAATAGGAAGTGTAATGGCAATTACTTTAGCAGGAACCCCTAACAAGGCTGCAGGCAACAAAAGAAAAGTAAATAAGTTAAAAAATTGCGAAACCGATTGACGCAATGCACACGATAAGTTGAACTCTTCACTACTATGATGAATAGCGTGTTTGTTCCAAAAAATGTTTATTTGATGCGCCCAACGATGTGTCCAGTAGCCTTGAAAATCTATAGCTATAAATGCAATAATGTAGGCTAAAGCTGATTCTTCAATAGTGAATAAAGCCAATTTTGAAACCATCCACTCATAAGTTAAAATGGTAATGCTTAGTCCTAAAACATCTTTTGTGGCATTGGTAACTCCTGAACTAATACTTGAAACGCTGTCCATTAAAGGTGCATGATCAACCCCTTTGAAATAGCCATAAAGTTTTTCAATAATAATTAGAGCCAAAAAACATGGCATCGCGATAATGAGTATTTTTCCGTAGACTTCCATATTTACTTTAGAAATTTAAAAGTGAAAGATATGGAGAATTTAACGTTTAACAAATAATTTGTTAAATAATTTCAGCACTTAAACCAGCATCTAATAATGCGCTGCATTGCGGTTTTAAATCGTCAAAAGAACCCGTTTTAACACCGCATTTTCCCGTATAATGAACCAATAAAGCACATTGTTCAGCTTGAAGATCATCATGATTACAAACTCGTATCAAAGTATCTATTACGTGATCAAAAGTATTTACGTCGTCGTTGTATAAAATAATTTCATGGTTGGTAGCAACCAACTCCAGTACATCTACTTGTTCTTGTGTTTTTTCAATCGTAGCCATTTAATATAGATATATTTACTTAACTACGAATTTACATATTTTAATGATACCCAGTTGTTTCGGTTTATTTTTTTAACAAAAGTTAACCCTTTTTCTGTACAAGAAGCATCTATATAAGGTATGTCTTGTTCATAAAAACCACTAAATAAAATAACACCATTAGGGTTTAAGCAATCCACATAGGTTTGCATATCGTTTAATAATATGTTTCTGTTAATATTAGCAATAATTAAATCATATTTTTTACCAGCTAAAAGTGATGCATCTCCTTCATAAACAGAAATGTGCTTACAATCATTTCTTTCAGCATTTTCTATCGAATTTAAATAACACCAGTTGTCAATATCAATAGCATCAATTGGTTGGGCACCTTTCATTTCTGCTAAAATTGCTAAAATTGCTGTACCGCATCCCATATCAAGAGTTTTCATTCCTTCAACATCCATTTCCAATAAGTGCTGAATCATCATATGTGTAGTTTCATGATGACCTGTGCCAAAACTCATTTTTGGTTCAATTACAATATCGTATTTGGCCTCTGTTTTTGGGTGAAATGGTGCGCGAACATGACATAAGCCATCAACATCAATTGGGTCAAAGTTTTTTTCCCACTCGGAATTCCAGTTTTTTTGCTCAATTTCTTCGATGGTATAACTTATCTTAAACTCAGGATTGTTTAAAATATAAATATCGTCTAAAATAGTTTCTGTCCAATTTTCCTTCGTAATATAAGCAGAGAAACCATTTTCTGTTTCAATAAAACTGTCAAAAGGAAGTTCTCCTAATTCGGCAATTAAAATTTCTGATCCTAAATCTTTTGGTTCTACTTCAAAATGATATCCTATATATAAATTTTGCATCGATTAATTAATTTTTTGCAAAGGTAAGAATTAATTTTAGTCAGTTCTAGCGGAAAGAACTATAACATAATTTGCACAAAAACAGAATCTAACCATCTATCAAATTTAAAACCAGTTTCTTTTATGTGTCCCACTTCTTGAAAACCAAGTTTTTTATGAAAAGCAATACTGCCAAGATTTTCAGAATCTATAACCCCAATCATCGTGTGAAGGTTTTGATTTCTGGCAATTTCAATTAATTCTTTGAGTAGCAGAGTGCCAATCCCATTACCGTGAAAATCTTTGTGAATGTAAACAGAGTGTTCTACAGTAAATCGATAGCCAATTTTAAATCTAAAAGTACCATAAGTCCCGAAGCCAACAATTTTACCATCTATTTCGGCAACTAAAAAAGGAAACTCTTTTTTAAGTTTTTCAATATAAATTGCTTCTTGTTCTTCTAAGGTTCTAAGATCATAATCCCAAATAGCAGTTGTGTTTGCGATTTCATAGTTTACAATGTCTAAAACTGAAATCATATCTGTAATTGAAGCTTTTCTAATTGTGACCGACATAATTAATTATTGTAAATGTTAATTTATTGTAGTAAATTTAAGGTATTAACTGCTTTAAATGGATTTGAAATTACACAATCTTTCAAAAGTATTGATAATTTTATACTTTGTAAACCTATTGTTTTACAGCTTTTCATCTATGTTTGGTTTTGAGATACCAGAAAAAATATTTTGGTTTTTAAGAATCCCTATCCTCATTGTTTTATACTTCGTTAGTTCTCAAAAGAAGCAATTAGTTTATTTTATGGCGCTGCTGCTTTATCAGTGTGCATCAGTATTTTTTACTTTAAGCTCCACCGATTTTTTTCTTTTAGCAAGTATTTGCTCACTATCTTTTAAGATATGTCTGTGTTTTTTAGTTTTTGATTTAATTACACAACAAACAAAAATTGCTGTATTTATTGCGATAATTCCCTTTTTTGTGTTGTACTTATATGTTGTTGATATTGTTGATTCAAGCTTGGGAAATACCTATTATATTTGGATCTTGAATACTTTTTTTACATCACTTATTGGTGGCGTAGCGATTATAAATTATGTGAATAATTCGGATAAAAAAGGATATTGGCTACTTATTAGCGCCATTTTGTTTGTTGTGCAAATTGGCGCTTTTTTCATTAACAAATTTTATGTCAAAAGTGAAGCCATATATCAAATTGTAATTTTAGCTTACGGAATTTCTCATTTTACATTCTATAAATTTTTAATTTTGAAAGAAGAAAAATAATTAGTTAAAGGAATAAAGTAACAAAAGTGTTGTTGCGAACAGTCTTTATTTTTCTTCAACTGAATCTTCAATTGGTTTTAAATCAAATGTGTTTATAAAACGGTCCTTTATTAGCTGTTTGGCAATGTGAGCAACAAATAGCTTTAATAGAGGTATAACAAATGTTAAAAGAAGCCCTAATCTTATTCCATCATCATTGGAAGTATTGTTAAGAATGGTTATTCCAACTATTAGAAAGATAAAAAAGAAAATAAAAAAAATAGAATTTGCTCTAACCCAAAAAGTCACTCGAGTTCTTTTAAATTCGTCAGAATATATTTCACCTTCTAAAAAGATAATTCCTTTTCAAAAAACTTGATAGTGATAAATTGCAACTTTGGTGTCATTGTAAATTCAAATTCAGATGTAAACTTTCCTTTCAAGTTAACACCAGAATATTCAGCTTTTGTTTTGCTAAAAAGTTTTTGAATATCGGCTTTTAATCTGTTCGCAGGTTTTTCAGAATAGTAATCAAATTTCTCTGGAAATAATGGTTTTAGTAATTTCAAGGTTATTTTTTCAGGGTTTTGTATAATTTTTTCTGCTTAATGAAATGGCAGAAATTCTGTTTTAGTTGCTTGCAAATATACCGAAAAGTCAGAAAAGAAAAGTTGAAAATAGTACAGATGTGTAAATGCTTTGTTTTCAATGTAGCAGTTTTCCGAATTGTATTTTTCTGCTTGATTTGTTGATATCCTCCAGAAATTTTATTGTGTTAGATAAAACTTAGTTAAGTTAGGGTTTCCATTGTCTGCTTCTGGGGATTTTACAAAATTGAATTTTGTGAGAAGTTTTGTTGAGTTTAAGTTTTCGAAATGAGTAAATGCAAGTATTTTTTTGAAACCTAATGATTGGAAAACATAATCAATTACAACTTGTAACGCTTCGTTCATTATCCCTTGTCCTTGAAACTTTGTCATAAGTTCGTACCCTATTTCACAACTGTTTTTTTCGCCTGAAAAGTCAAATAAGCAAATTGTACCAACAAAAGCTTTTGTATCTGTTAGGGTTATTGCCCAATATAGTGAAACGTTTTTTTCAATATTTTCGTTAACCTTATCGATAAAATTTATTGCGTCTTCTTTTGTATTACAGGGTTTTCTGTCAAGGTATTTGTTTACATCTGGATCAGAACGCAAATCAAAAATATCCTGCTGATCATCTATAGACAATTGTCTGAGAGTTAATCTTTCAGTTGTTAAAATTGAAAAAGTTGGAGAGTTCAAATTGGTCATACAATTATTTATTTTTCAGAAATCTCTTTTAATTTATCTAACGCTTTTGGATAAATGTCATTAAAATATTCCAAATATTCATCAATAGTATCCATGTCTACAGTTAAAGTTGTAATACCGTTATTTTCTTGAAAGCTGTAATTTTCGTGACCGCCAGCCCATTTTTCCACTTGTTCACCTGTTGTAATTTCAATATCACCGTCTAGAAACCCATAATGACGAATGGAAACAAAATTGGCCGGTTGGTGTTCTACAATTTCAGAAGCCATCCCACCTTTTTTTCCGTTTTCATCTACACCTACAAAATGAATTTTACTTCCTTTGTCCCAACTACCTTCATAAGAAGAAGTAGGATTAAAAGTTGCTGTCCAATATTCGTAAGTGGATTTATCTTTTAAGCCTAGCATCGTTTCATACACCTTTTGAGCCGATGCGTTTATTTCTTTTTTGAATTGTATTTTTTGCATTGTTTTCTTTTTAAATTTAATAGTTCAATATTTATTATAATAACTAATGATTGTTGTATAAATTTAATACTAATTCTTGCAAGGACAAAAAGATTTTTGGATCAGTTACGATTTCAGGAGATTTAGAAAGCTATTGGGCGAAACCACTTTTGGTGGTGGCTTTTTTTCAATCTTTTTCAGAAAATCAATAGATCTTTTAAGTGCGATTTTGCCCATTCTATCAAGTGTAAACTGGTATTCGTGGCCTAATGCAGGATTGTGATTTTTTGGATAAAAAAGTGTGTCTACAGATATGTTTATAGATGATAGTTTTTTAGAAAGAAGTATAGATTGAGATAGTAAAGGATCATTATTGCCTGCTGAAATAAAAGTTGTAGGAAATGAGCTTGTAAGGTAGTTTGTAACAGAAGCACTTTTAGCATAATTATCATTTGATATATCTTTTTTTCCAAAATAAGCCCATTTTACTGTTTTTAGAAATGAACCAAAAGCACCTTTGTCATTTAAGTTGTCTATTTCGTAAATTCCACAATACAATAGTAATCCTCTCAATTGGTTTGGCTTTATACCTGGTTGAACATTGGTAATTTGAGCATAATTTGGATTGGTTATTATATTGGCAGTGGAAGCAGATATCATTGAACCACCAGAGTCTCCTGCTAGAACAAAAAAGGATTTATCAGCATATAATTTTTCTGAATTTGCTGAAACATAAGCCAATGCTTTATTTAGTTGTCTCATTGGTGTTGGATATTTTTTTTCTGGAGCAATAGAATAATCTATTGATATAACTAAGTAACCATAAGAAGCGAGTATTTTGCAATAATTACTTAATTGATTTTTATCACCTGAAATCAAACCACCTCCATGTGTCCAAATAATTACTGGTAATTTATTTTTTAATTTTACAGAATCCTTATGAAAATAG
>CAMLKV010000152.1 GCA_946480635.1 uncultured Flavobacterium sp. | reverse complement strand
TTCGACAAAGATTTAAGCGCAAAAATTCTATTTCTGTCTGGACCATTAGGCGAAATATTTTGAAACGCCATTGTATTAGATTGAGTGGTTGTTATCACCCCTTTTTCTTGTGTTCCAATATAAACCTTATTACTTAAAACAGTTGCACAGGTAAAACGGGTTGTTGTATCTATAGAATTATCAACTCTAAAAATCTCATTAAGTTGACTATTAAAAACATAAACATAGTTTTGTGTTGTAACTATATAATTATTTTCTACAAATCTTGCATCGACAGTTATTTGACTAAACCCTGTTAAATACACCGGTGAATTCCCAACCAATCTAAATAGCTGCCCACTAACATTTACTAAAGCAACATCAGTAGTAGTTGCTGTCACACTTGTCCAATTTCCTGAAGCTGTCATTGTCCATTGATTGTAATCAACAAGATTAGGGTTATTTACCGAAGCACTTAGAAGCCCGTAGCCATTTGCTACTGCATATATAGTATTATTAAAAACTGTCGTTTGAAGAATTTGAATATTTGAACCATTTGAACCAATAAAATAAGTATCTCCAAACTCTGAAGTAGCTAAATCAAAAACACAAATACCAAAATCTGTCGAAATATAAAGCTTACCATTGTATTCATTAATATGATTAATTTTCTTCATATTAGGAGGTACAGAAGGCTTGTTCACAATATCAACCACATTGAGCATCGACCCATCCTTTTCATTAACTACAATTATAAGTCCATCAACATGCCCAATAATAGTTTTCTTAAAAGCTTCACTATGATATATTTGAGTAATTGTTTGTCCTGAAAGTCCTTCTACTGTTGAAGTAGTTGAAATTTCATTTGTAGCTACGTTTCTTTTAAAATATGCATTCTCTGCAGCTCCATAAAAAATAGTTGCGCTTTGAGATATATCTTTAATTGAATTATAGGAAAAATAACCTTTCCAAACATTATTTTGTTGGGAAATCAACAAATTAGTAAAGAAAAAAGAAAAAACTATTAAGAGAAAATTTTTCATTCAAAAATAATTGATTGCGTTACAAATATAGATAAAAACGGCAGGTTTTAAATTTTAATATAATAAGCATAAAAAAAGCCTTGCTTGATGCAAGGCTTTTTTGAAAATATTGTAATCATTTTTGAATTAAACAACTCCTTGAGCTAACATAGCATCGGCAACTTTTACGAAACCTGCTACATTTGCACCTTTAACATAGTCTACAAATCCATTTTCATCTTTACCATAAGTAACACAAGCCTCATGTATATCACTCATGATTCTTTGTAATCTTTGATCAACTTCTTCTCTTGTCCAACTTAAACGTAATGAGTTTTGAGACATTTCAAGACCTGAAGTTGCAACACCACCAGCATTTGAAGCTTTACCAGGTGCAAATAAAATTTTATTTTTTAAGAAAACTTCAACTGCTTCTGGAGTTGATGGCATATTAGCTCCTTCAGCCACACAAATACATCCATTGTTTACTAAAACTTGGGCTTCTTCACCATTTAACTCGTTTTGAGTAGCACATGGTAATGCGATATCACATTTTACTTCCCAAGGACGTTTTCCTTCAACAAATTTAGCATTTGGATATTTTTTCAAGTAATCAGAAATACGACCGTAGTTAACGTTTTTGATTTCCATGATGTATGCTAATTTAGCCTCATCAATACCATCAGCGTCATAGATATATCCAGATGAATCTGAAGCTGTAACTACTTTTGCTCCTAATTGAGTTGCTTTTTCGATAGCATATTGTGCTACGTTACCAGAACCTGAAACCACAACAGTTTTACCTGTAAAGCTTTGTCCTTTAGTCGCCAACATATTTTGTGCGAAATACACATCTCCGTAACCAGTTGCTTCAGGACGTATTAATGAACCACCAAAAGTGATTCCTTTACCTGTTAATACACCTGTAAATTCGTTACGTAATTTTTTGTATTGACCATACATATATCCTACTTCACGACCTCCTACACCAATATCACCAGCAGGAACGTCAGTATCAGCACCAATGTGGCGAGCTAATTCTGTCATGAAAGCTTGACAAAAACGCATGATTTCTGTATCTGATTTACCTTTAGGATCGAAATTTGAACCTCCTTTACCACCACCCATTGGTAATGTAGTTAATGAATTTTTAAATACTTGCTCAAAAGCTAAGAATTTTAAAATACTTAGATTTACAGAAGGGTGAAAACGTAAACCTCCTTTGTAAGGACCAATTGCAGAATTCATTTGAATTCTATACCCTTTGTTTACTTGTGTTTGACCTTTATCATCAATCCAAGCTACTCGGAACATCATTACTCTTTCTGGTTCTACCATGCGCTCAAGTAACATTTTACCTTGATATTTTGGAGTTTTTTCAATGAAAGGAATTACTGTTTCTGCAACCTCTCTTACTGCTTGTAAGAATTCTGGCTCATTAGGATTGTTTTTTGCTACAGCCTCTACAAAAGCATCAATACTATGTGACATATTTTTTAATTTTAATTTCGTTAAAGAAAACGATTTCGTTTGGAGGAGCAAATATACATTTTATAAAAATACTGTCATACTTTTTTACTAACAAGTGCACAATCAAAATAAAAGAAACATTAAATTTTTGTTTTTTTTAAGATTTTGTTTTGAGGTCATTGATGTTTTTATATATTTGTCGTTGATGAATTAAACATTCACTTATGACTAAATTTCTTAGCTTAACCGCCTTATTATTAATTGGATCTATTCAAACCATACAAGCCCAGTTTGGTTTTTCACACGAACTTGGTCTTATTGCAGGTCCAGTAGCTTTTCAATCACTACCTGAATTTTTCATATAGAGCAGACTGTAACTGTTATACTCCAGAGACTTATTTCAACGATCATTTTAAATTAAGAAGTGAGTTGTCTTACAACAAAACCAAATTAGAGCATTTTGGTGAATGGGTTACTCCTGAGAAACTAGTTAAATCTGAAGATGCAAAAAAATTAAAAGCCATGACAGGAAGCACTGCCGTTACCAACATTGGTATGCAGTTAGAGTTCTTTCCTTTAAGTATTAGAGATTTTACTGCTACAACAGGAAGCTACGCTCCTTTTATTAGCTTAGGTGCTCAATACAGTTTCTTTAGCCCGACAGTAGAAACTTCTTATGGTGATGGCAAACTTTTAAACGAAGATAATATTTTTGCAAAATACTGGGTACCTTCAGAAGGAAAAAAACATGGTTTTTCTAACGACAAAGGAACGACTTGGTCAGTAGTTGGTAGTGTTGGAACAAGATATAAATTAACTCCACTTTCAGATTTAATGTTAGACCTTCGTTGGCAATATTATTTTTCAAACTGGGTTGATGGTTTAAATCCAAACCCTACTATGTTTCCTGAAAACAAATCTAAAGATTGGAACGTTTGGTTAAATTTCGGATACATCTATTACTTAAATTAATCCAAACCAGAATATATTAAATAAAAACCCCGTTTAAAACGGGGTTTTTATTTTTTAAGCTAGCGCTTGTTTTAAATCTTCAATTAAATCATCTGCATCTTCTACTCCCACACTCAAACGAACTAAATCATCTGTAATACCTATTTCTTTACGTTTATCTTCAGGAATTGAAGCATGAGTCATTAAAGCAGGATGGTTAGCAAGTGATTCTACTCCTCCAAGTGATTCTGCTAAGGTGAATACTTTTAGTTTTTCAAGAAAACTAATTGCATCTTGTTTTGCCCCTGATTTGAAAGTAAAAGTCACCATCCCTCCAAAACCCCCAATCATTTGCTTTTTAGCAATCTCATGAAACGGATGATTTTCTAATCCTGGATAATATACTTTTTCAACTTTTGGGTGATTTTGAAGAAATTCAGCAACTTTTACACCATTTTCACAATGACGTTGCACACGTAAATGAAGCGTCTTGATTCCACGCAATACCAAAAAGCTATCCATAGGACCTAATGTCCCTCCTGTAGCAAATTGCTTAAAGTGTAATTCATCCCCCAATACTTTGTCTTTAATAACCAAAGCACCTGCAATAACATCACTATGACCTCCTAAATATTTTGTTGCCGAATGCATTACAATATCAGCACCCAAATCCAATGGTTTTTGTAGGTATGGAGTAGCAAACGTATTGTCAACTGCAAAAAGAATATTATGTTTTTTAGTAATCTGTGCAATCGCAGCAATATCGGCCAATTTCATCAATGGGTTTGTAGGTGTTTCAACCCAAACCAATTTTGTGTTTTCATTAATCAGTTTTTGAAAACCTTCCAAATCATTCATATCCACAAAGTGAAATTTGATTCCGCTATCTTTGTACAAACGAGTAAATAAACGGTATGTCCCTCCATACAAATCGTCCATAGCAATGATTTCATCGCCAGCCTTAAACAAACGAAGTAAACAATCAGTAGCAGCTAATCCTGATGCAAAAGCCAAACCTCTTGCTCCATTTTCGATTGAAGCCAAAGCATCTTCTAAAGCTTGACGAGTTGGGTTGGCCGCACGGCTATATTCATATTCTCCTACTGGTTGCCCAGGAGAAACTTGAGCAAAAGTAGATGTTTGAAATACTGGAGGCATAACTGCTCCAGTTACTTTTTCATGGTGTTGACCACCATGTATCGCTTTTGTATTAAATTTCATAATTTATTATTTTTCACAAAGGTATTAACTTCGTAGTATTTTTTTTAACTTGCCTTGCCTTTTAAAATAAATTTATGACTATTTCTTCAAGTTAAAGCATCATCAAAAAATGAAAAAAATACTTTTAGTTGAAGACGAAGCTCATGTTGTTTCTTTTATAAAAAAAGGATTGACTGAAGAAGGATTTGAAGTTAGTGTTGCTTTTGATGGTAAAACAGGTTTACAATTAGCCCTTGAAAACAATTTTGACCTGATTATTTTAGACATCATGTTACCAGAAATGAACGGATTGGAGGTCTGCAAATCAATACGCACAAAAAATCAAATTGTACCGATTCTTTTTTTAACTGCCCTTGGCACATCCGAAAACATAGTTTTAGGATTAGAAAACGGAGCAGACGACTACTTAGTAAAACCATTCAAGTTCATTGAACTTGTAGCGCGTATCAAAACTTTACTGAGACGTTCTTCAGGACAGATAGTATCCCAAAACGACGAAAGTTTTTCTGAACATTTATACACGTTCAACGATTTAAAAATAAACGACTATACTAAAACAGTTACGCTTGGAGACGAAGAGATCTCCCTAACCTCAACCGAATACAAGCTATTACTCTATTTGCTAAAAAACAAAAACAAAGTTCTTTCAAGAATGGACATATTGGAAGCAGTTTGGGGAGTTGATTATGATTTAGGCACCAATGTAGTAGATGTATACATCAATTATCTTAGAAAAAAAGTAGACATAAAACCTGATGACAAGATAATCCATACTGTTATAGGCATGGGTTATGTCTTACGTGAAAATTAATACCGAGCAATGAAAGGCAACTGATTTATGAAAAAAAACTCAAGAATCATTTTACTGTTTTTAATCCCTTTCTTAATAGTTATTTTTCTATTCAGTATTTTTATTTATGCCACTGTTTCTAATTATTCAGAAGATTATTTATTCCGATTACTGGAGGCAAGAGCAAACAAAGTAGCCAAAGAAAGATTTGCAGGTGAAACTAATTTTTCAAAAGAAGAACCTTCAGACAAACTACCTCACGAAAAAGATTTTTTTATTCCCATTAATGACAAGCTAAATATAATTAGTGAATCAAAAAAAGTAGGCGTTGATGAATTGTTTTTCAAAGATGTGATAAAAAAAGGTCAGGCACGATTTGTGACTAACGAATATCTTTACAAGGGTATAAAATACAAATCTAAAAAAAGTGACTTCATCGTTATAACGGTTGCAGAGAACTATTTTGAGATTAATCAGGCTGAAAACTTAATCAAAACAATGCTCTTTGCTATCACAGCAGCATTTCTACTTTTACTATACATTGTCATATATTATTCAAAAAATATTTTTAATT
>CAMLKV010000151.1 GCA_946480635.1 uncultured Flavobacterium sp. | reverse complement strand
GAGTGGTTTATAGCAATCTTGCAGCCGGAAATTATCCTTGGATTGTAAGAGATGCAAATAACTGTATTTTTGAAGGCAGCGAAACAGTTGGGCAACCATCTACATTACAAGCTAGTGACTCACATACTGATGTACTTTGTAACGGAGGTTCAACTGGTTCAGTCACTTTGAACTTTAGCGGCGGTACAGGTCCTTACATGGTAAACTTTAATGGAGGAGGATTTGCATCCCAAGTTTCAGGAGTGGTTTATAGCAATCTTGCAGCCGGAAATTATCCATGGATTGTAAGAGATGCAAATAACTGTATTTTTGAAGGCAGCGAAACAGTTGGTCAACCATCTGCATTACAAGCCAGCGATTCACATACAGATGCAGCTTGTAATGGTGGAACTGGATCAGTTACTTTGAGCTTTAGCGGCGGTACAGGGCCTTATATGGTAAACTTTAATGGTGGTGGATTTACTTCACAAGTTTCAGGAGTTGTTTACAGTAACCTTGCAGCCGGAAACTATCCTTGGATTGTAAGAGATGCTAATAACTGTACTTATGAAGGTGGTGAAACAGTAGGTCAACCATCTACATTACAAGCTAGTGATTCTCATACTGATGTTCTTTGTAACGGAGGTTCAACTGGATCAGTTACTATAAATTTTAGTGGGGGAACAGGTCCTTATATGGTAAACTTCAACGGAGGTGGATTTGCTTCACAAGTTTCAGGAGTGGTTTATAGCAATCTTGCAGCCGGAAATTATCCTTGGATTGTAAGAGATGCCAATAACTGTATTTTTGAAGGTAGTGAAACAGTAGGTCAGCCTAATGCATTACAAGCTAGTGATTCTCACATCAACGTACTTTGTAATGGAGGTTCAACCGGATCGGTTACTATAAACTTTAGTGGTGGTACTGGTCCATATATGGTGAACTTTAACGGAGGCGGATTTGCATCCCAAGTTTCAGGAGTTGTTTACAGTAACCTTGCAGCAGGAAATTATCCATGGATTGTAAGAGACGCCAATAACTGTATTTTTGAAGGCAGTGAAACAGTTGGTCAACCATCTGCTGTTCAAGCCAGTGATTCACATACTAATGTGCTTTGTAACGAAGGTTCTACGGGTTCAGTTACATTGAACTTTAGTGGAGGTACAGGTCCTTACATGGTAAACTTCAATGGAGGCGGATTTGTTTCACAAGTTTCAGGAGTTGTTTACAATAACCTTGCAGCTGGAAACTATCCTTGGATTGTAAGAGATGCAAACAATTGTACTTATAATGGTAGTGAACAAGTAGGTCAACCATCAGCAGTTGAACTTTCTTTGACATCACAACCTGAAAATTGTGAAGGAACTAATACAGGTAGTATAACCGCAACTTTCTCAGGAGGTGTAGGTGGTTATATGATTAATATTGATGGAGGACAGTTTGTTTCAGCTACTTCACCACATGTATTTAACAATCTTGGTGCTGGACTACATACAGTTGTTGTATTAGATCGTAATGATTGTAGAGATAGTGCAGAAATTAGAGTTAGTGCTATTCCTTGTGATGGACCTCATTGTACTTATACACAAGGATACTATGGTGATTATAATGGTAGTGCTTGTACAGTTGAAGGAGCTCCAACAAATGATTATTTAATTATGTTGGACGCTATAACCGATGTTGGAGGTACATTTGATTTTGGTAGAGTAGCAACAGGAAATTATTTTAGACTCTTCTCTTCTGATATTACAGGAGCTGCTAATATTGCAAATAATAAAATCTTTATTATGCTACCAGGTGGTGGTACACCAAGAGCATTGGTAGGATATGATTACTACGATAATCCTGCAGCTGTACCATCTTCATGGAGAAATGATAATAATCCACTTACCAAGTCAGGTCCAAAAACAGGAGCAATTAATAATAACTTATTGAGTCAAACAATGACATTGTTCTTCAACACTCATGTGGATCCAACACTTCTTAGTTTCGCATTGGAAGTTAAGTTTGCAACTCAAGATGTGGCTTGTGGTTCTAATGTTCCTATTCCAGGTACTTATAAAGAATTCACAATTCCAGCTTCAGTTATAAACTATCTTGCAGCCCATGGTGGAGCAACAGTTGGTAATTTGTTTAATCTAGCTAATGATGCTTTAGGTGGAGTTAATATTGGAGGTTTAAATCATTCAGATGTAAATAAAGCTGTAGATGCAATAAATAATGCATTTGATCAATGTAGAGTTAGAGTGCCACTTCAAATTGCATTGCCAACACTTGTTTATAACTCAGTTATAAATCATGAGCCTATATTCACAGTTTATCCAGTACCATTTAAAGACCAACTGACTATTAGATATCAATTTGAAGATATTACAAAAGCAAAAATTGATATTTACAATTCAACAGGAACTTTATTAATGTCACAAGATGACAACAATGCCTACTTTAATAAAGAAGTTACAATTATACCAAAATTCAACGTTGGTGAGGCTCAATTGTACTTTGTTAAAGTAACTACAGACAAAGGTCAAAGTGTTTTAAAAGTTATTTCAGAGAAATAAGTGTTTTAGTTTTAAAATGGAAAAGGCTGGTGTAAACCAGCCTTTTTTTATTTATTGTTTTATAAAGAAAGATTATTTTACTAACCCTCTCGAAATTACAATTCTTTGGATTTCTGAAGTTCCTTCATAAATTTGAGTGATTTTAGAATCTCTCATCATTCTTTCAACATGGTATTCTGCAACATAACCATTACCTCCATGAATCTGAACTGCATCATTTGCAACTTCTAGCGCCACTTCAGAAGCGTATAATTTAGCCATAGCTCCAGAGTGTGCAATGTCTAGACCTTGATCTTTTTCTGCAGCAGCTTTATGAACTAATAAGCGTGCAGCTGTAGTTTTTACATGCATATCTGCTAACTTGAAAGCAATTGCTTGATGTTGGAAAATTGGTTTACCAAAAGCAACTCGCTCTTGAGCATATTTTAAAGCTAATTCATAAGAACCTTGAGCAATACCTAATGCTTGAGATGCAATACCAATTCTACCTCCGTTTAAAGTTGACATTGCGAAAGCGAATCCGAAACCGTCTTCTCCAATTCTATTTTCTTTTGGAACTTTTACATCATTAAATAATAATGTATGTGTATCAGAACCACGAATACCCATTTTCTTTTCTTTTGGACCAACTTCAAAACCAGGCATACCCTTTTCAACAATAAGAACATTAATTCCTTTATGTCCTTTTGAAGCATCAGTTTGAGCAATTACTAAATATGTTGAAGCAGTACCACCATTAGTAATCCAGTTTTTAGTACCGTTTACTAAATAATGATCGCCCATATCAATTGCTGTTGTTCTTTGTGAAGTAGCATCAGAACCAGCTTCTGGTTCAGATAAACAGAATGCTCCAATTACTTCTCCTTTTGCAAGTGGTGTTAAATATTTTACTTTTTGCTCTTCAGAACCATATTTTTCTAGACCTGCACAAACTAAAGAGTTGTTTACAGACATGATTACTGCAGCAGAAGCATCAACTTTTGCAATTTCTTCCATTGCTAAAACATAAGAAACACTGTCAAGTCCAGCTCCGCCATATTTTGGATCTACCATCATACCTAGAAAACCTAGTTCAGCCATTTTTTTTACTTGTTCAGTAGGAAAAATAGAGTGTTCGTCTCTTTCAATCACTCCAGGAAGTAATTCAGTTTGAGCAAAATCTCTCGCCGCTTGCTGAATCATTAATTGCTCTTCAGATAAGTTAAAGTTCATCTTATTTTGTGTTTGTTTGTAATTTTTTAAAAAGTTTTCAAATATAGCCATTTAAACCAATTTTTCAATAAGAATTGTTAATTTTAACCCATGCAAAATGAAAGCTATAACGTTGTAGGTGTTATGTCGGGAACCTCACTTGATGGTGTCGATTTAGCACATATAAATTTTATAATTAAAGATGGTAAATGGGACTTTAAAATCCATGAAAGTGAAACAGTGTCTTATTCGGATGAATGGATAAGTATATTAAAGAATGCTGTTGATTTTTCTGAGACCGAATTAGTAGAGTTAAACGAAGACTATACAAGTCTATTGTCAAAAGTAATTTCAGACTTTATTGGTAAATATAAAATCGAAAATCTGGATGCTGTTTGCTCACACGGTCATACCATATTGCATCAACCTCAAAAAGGTATAACACTTCAAATTGGAAATTTACCTCAAATTGCTAAGCTGATCAATCAAAAAGTTGTTTGTGATTTTAGAGTTCAAGATGTGAAACTAGGAGGACAAGGAGCGCCTTTGGTTCCTATTGGTGATAGGATTTTATTTTCAGATTATGATTATTGCTTGAATTTAGGAGGTTTTTCAAATGTTTCTTTTGAAGAAAACGGTAAGCGAATAGCATTTGATATTTCACCAGTTAATACTGTTCTAAATTTTTACGCCGAAAAATTGGGATATAAGTATGATGATGGAGGGGAAATTGCGAAGAATGGTTCTATAAATAATGAATTACTAACTGAGCTAAATGATTTTGATTTTTACCAAAAAAAATATCCAAAATCCTTAGGCTTTGAATTTGTAAAAACCGAAATTCTTCCATTAATGGAGACGTATTCTATATCTGAAAAAGATA
Organism: uncultured Flavobacterium sp.; assembly: GCA_946480635.1. The sequence continues at coordinate 1,411 of CAMLKV010000151.1, read as the reverse complement.
AACTACGAACATTTGTTGAGCATGTGGCTTTTCAAATTTCTCATGCGTTACCTATTAAAGATGGAAAGTTGCTTGTAACTGGTGGTGGTGCTTATAATAAGTTTCTTTTGGAAAGGATGAAATCTTATCTCCCGGAATTAAAGGTTAAAGTGCCTGATTCAAAGACGATTGAGTTTAAAGAAGCTTTGATTTTTGCGTTACTTGGGGTTTTAAGAATGAGAAATGAAGTGAATGTTTTATCGAGTGTGACAGGAGCAGGATATGATCATAGTTCTGGAGAAATTTATGAGGTTTAATTTTTTATTTTTTTTAACATTTTAAGGGTTTTTAGTAAAATTTTAATGCTTAATTTTGCGCAAATTTTTTAAAAACCTCACAATGAAAAATGCCCTTTTATCTTTGTTTTTCCTACTATTTGGGATTCAGTCATTTACAGCTTCTGCTCAAACTCAATTTGAACAAGATGGAGTAGTTGTTCCAAGAACAATTTCTTTTGAAAATAAAACTTTAGAGCTTAATGGATTCGGAACACGTTCAAAAATGTTCGTTGATGTATATGTTCAAGCATTATATTTATCTAGACTTTCTCAAGATGCAAAAGATATATTAGATAGCGATTCTGAAATGGCAATTCGTATCCAAATCACATCTTCGTTAGTTTCATCTAGAAAATTGACAAGAAATATGGAAATTGGTTTTGAAAAATCTGCAGGTGATAACTTAAACGAATTAAGACCTAGAATTGAAGAATTAAAGAAATATTTAAGTGATGAGATTGTAGAAAAAGATGTTTTCAACTTAATTTATAATCCTACTGATACTTCAGTTCATATTTTTAAGAATGATAAATTCAAAGGAAAAATTCAAGGAACTGACTTCAAGAAAGCATTATTTGGTATTTGGCTATCTGATAAACCAGTTGATGATAAATTAAAAAATGAATTGTTGGGAAAATCTAACTAATACATATTGATTTAAAGAAATGAAATAGAATAATGCGATTTTGCATTATTCTATTTTTTTATATTTGCAACAAATTAACCAAACGCAACATAATGAAAGAACTATTAAAAAAATTCGAGAATAAAGAACCTGAAGTAGTATTTAATTGGAAAGATCCTGAAACTGATGCCGAGGGATGGACAGTTATAAACTCATTAAGAGGAGGAGCTGCCGGAGGTGGAACTCGTATGCGAAAAGGGTTAGACATGAACGAAGTTCTTTCATTGGCAAAAACGATGGAGGTTAAATTCTCTGTTTCTGGACCAGCGATAGGAGGAGCAAAATCAGGGATTAATTTTGATCCAAACGATCCACGTAAAAAAGAAGTTTTACAACGTTGGTACAAAGCGGTTTCTCCTTTGTTGAAAAGTTACTATGGTACTGGTGGTGATTTAAATGTTGATGAAAT
>CAMLKV010000150.1 GCA_946480635.1 uncultured Flavobacterium sp. | reverse complement strand
TTTATACGAATAGCTTCGTTTGCTCCAATTGCCAATGCTTTTCTTAAAGTTGGTTCTGTGTCAGCACCACCAACATTAACAACAGTTACATTTGCACCTTGTTGTTCTTGAAACCAAATTGCTCTAGTTAATCCAAACTCATCATTAGGATTAATTACATATTGTACTCCATTGGTGTCAAATTCTGAATCACCATTGATAAAGTTAATTTTTGAAGTAGTATCAGGCACGTGGCTGATGCAAACTAATATTTTCATTGTTTAATAAATTGGTTTTTACAAAATTGAAGCACAAATATAGGTAAAAAACATCTAATATAGTATGCGTGCATAATATTTTTTTAAAAAACTATTTCGTTTTCGTAAATTATATTCGATTTTAATCGAGTTAGTTGTTTTAAAAGTGCTTTAAATGATTTAAAATTTTTATTTTTGCCTTTCAATTTTACAGAGATACATATATAATATGAGAACTATACAGTTTAGAGAAGCGGTTTGCGAAGCGATGAGCGAAGAGATGCGTCGTGACGAATCGGTATATTTAATGGGTGAAGAAGTAGCAGAATATAACGGAGCTTACAAAGCTTCGAAAGGAATGCTAGATGAATTTGGACCAAAACGTGTTATCGATACTCCAATTGCAGAGTTAGGATTTGCTGGAATTGCAGTTGGTTCTGCAATGAATGGATGTCGTCCTATTGTTGAATTCATGACCTTCAACTTCTCATTGGTTGGTATTGACCAAATTATAAATAACGCAGCGAAAATGCGTCAAATGTCTGCTGGACAATTCCCTATGCCAATGGTATTCCGTGGGCCAACAGCTTCTGCTGGTCAGTTAGGTGCTACACACTCTCAAGCTTTTTAAAACTGGTTTGCAAATACTCCAGGGTTAAAAGTAGTTGTTCCTTCAACGCCTTATGATGCTAAAGGTTTATTAAAAGCAGCTATCCGTGATAATGACCCAGTTATTTTCATGGAGTCTGAGCAAATGTATGGAGATAAAGGAGAAGTGCCTGATGGAGAATATGTTATTCCTTTAGGTGTTGCTGATATTAAAAGAGAAGGTAAAGATGTTACTATCGTTTCTTTTGGTAAAATCATTAAAGAAGCTTTAACTGCTGCTGAAGAATTAGCAAAAGAAGGCATTTCTGCAGAAGTAATTGATTTACGTACAGTTCGTCCAATGGATTATGACTGTATTATTAATTCGGTTAAAAAAACAAATAGATTAGTGGTTCTTGAAGAGGCTTGGCCATTTGCTTCAGTTGCTTCAGAAATTACATATATGGTTCAGGAAAGAGCATTCGATTATTTAGATGCACCAATCCAAAGAATTACAACTGCAGATGCACCAGCACCTTATTCTCCAACTTTGTTAAAAGAATGGTTGCCTAATGCTCAGGATGTTATCAAAGCAGTTAAAAAAGTTATGTATAAGTAATTGATTACTATAAATAAGTATATTTGAAACTTCATCTTTCTGGATGAAGTTTTTTTTTCAAGTCAGTTTTCAGATCTTGGAATAAGAATTGCATTAGTTTAAATGCCAAATAATTTTTTATGAAACATTTTTTTGCCTTAATAAGCTTGTTGTTTGTGACAGTGTCATTTTCTCAAACAAAAGTTAGTGGTTTAGTGTATGACGATTTAGGAGGAACTGTTCCTTATGCAAATGTTTGTTTTAAAGGAACTCGTGAATGTGTTACTACAGATGAGAATGGTAAATTCTATATTCAGTCAGATAGTAATCATTCTGTTTTAGTAGTTTCTTATGTAGGGTTTCAAACGACAGAAGTGAAGCTTACAAAGGCGGTAACTTATAACTTGAAAATAGTTTTTGGTGGTGCAAACTTATTAGAAGAAGTGAAAATTTATGCTGGCAAAACCTCTAAAAAGAACAATCCTGCGTTAGATATTCTGAGAAAAATTTGGGAGAAAAAACGCAAAAACGGATTGTATATGTTCAATCAATACGCGATGAAAAAGTATGAAAAAGTAGAGTTTGATATGAATTCTATTGATTCAGCTTTTATGAAAAACAGATTATTTAAAGGAATGGAGTTTATTTTTGATCAAGTTGATACTTCTCGAATTACTGGAAAAACATACTTGCCCATTTTTATTAATGAATCTTTGTATGATGTTTATGGAGATAATACAAATGGTAAAAAGAAAGAGATACTTAAGGCAAATAAAAATTCAGGTTTGGGTAATGGAAATGGTGTAGATACCTTTATCAAAGACTTGTATTCTGATTATGATATCTATAATAATTATCTAAACTTCTTTGATAAGAATTTTGTGAGTCCTTTATCTCGTACAGGAATCAATACCTATAATTATGTTTTGGCAGATAGTGCTTATATCGATAAGAAATGGTGTTATAATATTGTGTACTATCCAAGACGCAAAAATGAATTGACTTTTAAAGGTGATTTTTGGGTAAATGACACCACATTTGCTATTAAGAAAATTAATATGGCAGCTTCAAAAAGCGCTAATATTAACTGGGTAAAAGATATTTATATTGAGCAAGAATTTGACGTATTAAATGATTCGGTTTTTTTACTGAAGCGTGATTATATGATGTCAGATTTTGCTCTTAATAAAAAAGAGTCTTCAAAAGGAGTTTATGGTAAACGTACGACGATTTTTAACGATCATAAATTCAACGAGCCTAAAGATGATAAATTTTACAGAGAAAGTATAAATGATTTTGATCCTAATATCTATAATAAAACAGAAGCATACTGGGAAGAAAACAGAATGGAAAACCTAAGTAAAGATGAGCTAGGGGTTTATAAAATGCTTGACACTCTTAAAACAGTAAAAAAATTCAAGCAATTATATAATTTAACTACAATTTTGGCTAGCGGATATATTCAGAAAGGATTTATTGATTATGGACCCATTTTTTCAATTTTTGGATACAATGATATAGAAGGTCAACGTTTACGCTTTGGAGGTAGAACTTATTTTGGATCAAATGATTTGTGGAGACTTCAGGCTTATACTGCTTATGGATTTAAAGACAATAAATTCAAATATGGAATATCTGGAAAGGTAATGGTTGATAAAAAGAACAGAATTATACTTACTCTTGGAAACCGTCGTGATGTAGAACAAATAGGAGTGAGTTTAACAACTTCAAATGATGTTCTTGGACGAAGTTTTGCTTCATCCTCATTCTTTGCAAGTGGTGATAATAGTAAGTTGACCAATGTGAATTTGACAACTTTTCAAGCAGAAATGGAGCCGTTAAAAAACCTTGTCATACAAGCAGGAATTTCTTATCGAACACTAGAATCTGCTTCACCAACCTTTAGCTTAAATTATTATCAGGATGGTGTTGTGAAATCTGCTTTACAGCAGTATGAATTTACTATGGGAGTAGATTATACACCTGGAAGAAAAACAGTAGGTTATGGCGTGGAAAGACTTCTGGTCGACAACAACCATGCACGTGTTTATGTGAATTTTAGTCAAGGGATTAAGGGGATTTTTGGAAGTGATTTTGATTATCAAAAATTACAGTTATACTATCGTCAGCCAATATTCTTAGCGGGTATGGGTAGATTGTTTACTACTTTCGAAGCAGGTAAAACATTTGGAACTGTACCTTTAGGATTAATGGCTGTTGTGCCAGGTAACCAATCTTATTTTGTGATAGACAATACCTATAATTTGATGAACTACTACGAATTTATCACAGATCAATATACGTCATTACATTTAGAGCATCATTTTAACGGAAGATTCTTCTCTAGAATCCCTTTCCTTAAAAAACTAAATTGGCGTGAAATTGTTGGAGTAAAAGCTGTTTATGGTAGTGTTTCAGATGAAAATAAAGCCATGAATGCTTCAAATATAACATACAGAGCACCAGTTGATGGATACTGGGAGTATAATGCTGGAGTTGGTAATATTTTCAAATGTTTTAGATTAGATTTTTGCTGGAGAGGAAGTTATCTTAACTTGCCCGATGCAAATAAATTTGGTATAAAAGGATCATTTGGTTTCTATTTCTAGGAGCTTTTTCCCGCTATCCGCTGTATCTTTTTTTGATGGCTGAGGTTCTCGAAGCCACCAAAAAAAGGATGCTCTACTATCGGGGCTATTTTTACAAAATGAAAGAAGCAATTCAATACTTAACACAAAAAGATAAAATTTTTGAGCAAATCATAGAGCAATATGGTTTGCCAGTTATCCCTTCTCGTCCAGAAGGATTTGAAACACTGGTGCTTCTTATTCTAGAACAGCAAGTTTCCATTGATTCAGCTAAAGCAACTTTTTTAAGAATGCGTGATGCAGTTGGAAAAATTATCCCTGAAAATTTAATTTCAATTTCTGAAGAAGAGTTTAGAACTTTTGGAGTAAGTCGTCAAAAAGCAAAATATATAAATCACCTAGCTGATGCTGTTCTGACAAATAAAATCGATCTATCAAAACTTTCATCAAAATCAGCAGAGGAGGTTCGAGCAGAGCTTATTCAGTTAAAAGGAATTGGGCATTGGACAATAGATGTTTATTTAATGTTCAGCTTAAAAAAAGAAGATGTTTTGCCTCTTGGTGATGTTGCAATTGTAAATACGATGAAAGAACTCTTAGGACTCGAAAAAGAGGAGATGGATGGTTATGGACAAAATTGGGCACCACATAGAACATTGGCTTCTTTTTTACTATGGCATCACTATCTACAAAAAAGAGGTAGAAAAATCACTTATCAGTATTAAGAAAAAGTAATTTTTTCGAAAAACTTCTAATTTCTAATTGCTTACTTCTAACTTTTTGCCGTACCTTTGCACCCTCAAAAAATAAAAAGGAAAGCAAAATGACTGCAGATAAAGTAAAAACTTTCGACGTTTTAGTTGAAATTCCTCGTGGAAGCCGTAACAAATATGAATATGATTTCGATTTAAAGAGAATGCGTTTCGACCGTATGTTATTCTCTTCAATGATGTACCCTGCAGATTACGGTTTTATTCCAGAAACATTAGCATTAGATGGTGATCCATTAGACGTTTTAGTATTAGTAACTAAACCAACATTCCCTGGTTGTGTTATCGAAGTAAAACCTATTGGAGTTTTTCACATGGCAGACGATAAAGGACCAGATGAAAAAGTAATTTGTGTGCCTGTTTCTGATCCAATTTGGAATAAATTGAATGATTTGGGAGATATTAACTCTCACCTTTTAAAAGAAATTGAACACTTTTTCCAAGTGTATAAAGATTTAGAAAATAAAACTGTTGATGTAGGTGGATGGGGTGATGTAAACGAAGCTCAACAAATATTGAAAGAATGTATTGATCGTTTTAATGCAATCGAAAATAAACCAGAAGGATTATTTAGTATTCGTTAATTGTTCATAAGATAGTTTATTAAAAAAGCAACATTTTAATTAAAATGTTGCTTTTTTTTGTTTATATTGGTTTTTAATTAACTATAATTAAAATTTAACTAACCAAAACTAATTATGAATTCAATGATGATTTATGTGCCAATTGTTATGGCATTAATTGGATTGGCCTTTATGGCTGCCAAAAGAGCTTGGGTGCTTAAGCAAGATGCCGGTGATGGAAAGATGAAAGAAATTTCAGATTACATTTATGAAGGAGCATTAGCTTTCCTAAAAGCCGAGTATAGACTTCTTACAATTTTTGTAATTATTGCTAGTATTGCTTTAGCAGGAATTACTTTTCTTCCAGGTGTAAAAACACATTTATTAATAGTTATTGCCTTTGTTTTTGGTGCTATTTTTTCAGCTTTAGCTGGAAATATGGGTATGAAAATAGCAACTAAAACTAACGTTCGTACAACACAAGCAGCTCGTAGCAGTTTGCCTCAAGCGTTAAAAGTTTCATTTGGTGGTGGTACTGTAATGGGATTAGGAGTTGCAGGACAAGCCGTTTTAGGATTAACAGGGTTCTTCATATTTTTCTATCACACTTTTATGGGTGGTGTTTGGACTGATGTTGATGGAATGACAGTAGTTTTAGAAACATTAGCTGGATTTTCACTTGGAGCAGAATCAATTGCATTATTTGCACGTGTTGGTGGTGGT
>CAMLKV010000149.1 GCA_946480635.1 uncultured Flavobacterium sp. | reverse complement strand
GGCAATACTTTGTGCTTGAATTTTACATTATCAATTTTCATAAAATAAGTCAAATAATTTTCAGGATCAGGGACAGTACTTAAAATTAAAATACCTCCTGTTTGCGCCATCGCTTCAACAATTAAAACTCCTGGCATTACTGGCGCTCCTGGAAAATGTCCTACGAAGAAATCTTCGTTCATAGTAACATTTTTAAGTCCTACCACCTGCGTATCAGTCATTTCTAAAATTCTGTCAACAAGTAAAAAAGGTGGACGGTGTGGCAACATAGACATAATTTTATGAATGTCCATTAAAGGTTCTTTGTTTAAATCATAAACAGGAACATTGTTACGTTGCTCATTTTTAATCAATTTAGACATTTTTTTTGCAAACTGAGTATTTACAAAATGCCCGGGTTTATTCGCTATAACTTTACCTTTGATTTTAGTACCAATTAAAGCTAAATCTCCAACTACATCAAGTAGCTTGTGACGAGCTGCCTCATTAGGAAAATGAAGTGTTAAGTTATCTAAAACTCCGTTTGGAGTTACAGAGATTTTTTCTTTTCCAAAGGCAACTTTTAATTTTTCCATTGTTTCTGTAGATAATTCTTTATCAACATAAACAATCGCATTATTTAAGTCCCCTCCTTTAATTAATCCATTTTCAAGCAACATCTCAAGCTCATGTAAAAAACTGAATGTACGACAAGCAGAAATTTCAGTCTTGAACTCTGAAATATTTTTCATACTTGCATTTTGAGTACCAAGCACTTTTGTACCAAAATCAACCATTGCAGTTACTTGATAATCATCAGCAGGGATAACAGTTATTTCACTTCCTGTAGATTCATCAACATAAGAGATTACGTCTTTGACAACAAATACATTTCTTTCTGCATCTTGCTCAACAACACCAACTTTCTCAATAGCTTCAACAAAATATTTTGACGAACCATCCATAATTGGCAATTCAGAAGCATTTAATTCGATAATAATATTGTCTAAATCACAACCTACAATTGCTGCCAAAACATGTTCAGGGGTTTGAATCATAACCCCTAATTTTTCAAGGTTAGTTCCTCTTTGAGTTGTAACTACATAGGCTGCATCAGCTTCGATTATTGGTTGTCCTTCTAAGTCTACTCGCACAAAAGTAAAACCATTGTTTACTGGTGCTGGTTTGAAAGTCATTGTAACCTCTTTTCCAGTATGAAGTCCTACACCGGTAAGAGTAATTTCTGATTGAATGGTTTTTTGCTTAACCATGGTTTAATTATTTTTCTTTTTTAATTCTTCTATTTCTGAAACAATCTTAGGTAAGTTTTTAAAATGTACATAAGATTTATTGTAATCACTATATGCTAATGCGGGGCTTCCCTGTAAGGTTTCATTATCTTTTAAGTTTCTTCCCACCCCAGTTTGAGCTTGAATGCGAACACCATTCCCAACAATTAGGTGACCAGCGATTCCAACTTGTCCGCCAATCATACAATTTTTACCAATTTTTGTTGAACCTGCTACTCCAGTTTGAGCAGCGATCACAGTATTTTCGCCAATTTCAACATTATGAGCAATTTGAATTTGATTATCAAGCTTAACTCCCTTACGAATTACAGTTGATCCTAAAGTTGCTCTATCAATTGTTGTACCTGCACCTACATCTACATTATCCTCAATAATAACATTTCCTATTTGGGGTACTTTACTGTATTCTCCGTTTTCATTTGGCGCAAAACCAAAACCATCAGCACCTACAATAGCTCCTGAATGAATGGTACAATCTTTTCCAATTACAACATTTTCCCCAATGTAGCTAAACGCTCCTAAATAAAAATTCCCTCCATGTTGTGCTGATTCAGACAAAAAACAAGGAACTTCGATTCCGGTTTTATTTAGCTTAATTTGATTATAAAACTCTAATAATTTTGAAAAAGCTTTATAAGCATCATCAACCTTAATTAATGTTGTTGTAATTGCATTTTCTGGTTCAAAGGTTTTATTTACAATCGTAATTGTAGCCTTTGTTTCATATATATAATTGATGTACTTTGGGTTTGCTAAAAATGTAAGCGAACCTTCTGTCCCTTCTTCAATTTTTGATAATTTAGAAACTTCAGCATTAGGATTTCCTATCACTTCACCTTCTAGAATACCTGCTATTTGCTCGGCCGTAAACTTCATATTCTTGCAAAAGTATAAATTTTTTGTGAATTTTAACTTTTATTAAGTTGTTTTGGATAACATAGATAGTATTTTGTAACATGCTTTGATAAAGCATTTAAAGACAATTGGTCAGATAATATTGCAACATCTTCTAAACCACCATCTTTTTGCAAAATTCTTATTGGTTCAGCAATTTTACTGTAAGCTTGATTCTTAATTTTACCTTTAAAAACAAAATATTTTGATTCTAAAGTATTCAACTTACTTTCCTTTGAGTATTGTTCTAAAAGTTGTTGCACTTCGTCTGAAGTAAACTTTTCATTACTCATTTTTATTTTAAGTAAATCTCTATTAATAATCATTTTACTTAAAGTGCATAAAGTAAAGTCCTCATGATATTGCCAGTTTTTAATCGCTCCAATTACATCTGTATCATCTAATTTTGCAAATTCATCTAGGATTTCATCATTGAAATGATCTAGACTAATCTTATTTTCTATGAAAAAATGCAAAGGTTTACTACATTCTACATCAAATCCTTTCTGATATAATTCCTTTGCTCTTTTAAGAATTCTTGTCAAAATCTCTTCAGCAACTAAACTGGTTTTATGCAAATAAACTTGCCAATACATTAATCGACGAGCCATTAAAAACTTCTCAACAGAATAAATTCCTTTTTCTTCAATCACCAAAACATCATCAACCACATTCATCATTTGGATTAATCGGTCAGAGTTAATCTTTCCTTCTTCTACTCCACTATAAAAACTATCACGCTTCAAATAATCCATCCTGTCCATATCTAACTGACTAGATATTAATTGAAGCATGAATTTTCGATGATACTCTCCTTTAAATATTTTAATCGCTAAACTTAATTTTCCATCAAAATCATTATTTAACTTATTCATAAAAAGAAGCGAAATTTGTTCGTGATGCACATCTTCGACTATACTATGTTCCATAGCATGTGAAAATGGTCCATGCCCTATATCATGAAGTAAGATTGCCACATACAAAGCATTTTCTTCTTCATCCGAAATCTGTACATTTTTAAATCTTAAAACATTCACTGCTTTTTGCATAATATGCAAGCAACCTAATGCATGATGAAATCGGGTATGATTTGCTCCTGGATAAACCAAATACGACAAGCCCATTTGTGAAATTCGTCGTAAACGTTGAAAATATGAATGCTGGATTAAATCGTAAATGAAAGGATTGGGAATGGTAATAAAACCATATATTGGATCATTAAAGATTTTTAGTTTGTTTGTATTACTCACAAAATACTATTTAGACTAACAAATATAATACTATTTCAATAATAAAAAACCCTAATTGAAACTGAACAATTAGGGTTTTATTTTAAGGTTTTACCAAATTACAATTCTATCTTTTACGGGAATAAACATTTTGCTCCCTTCTTTCACATTGAATGTTTTATAAAACTCATCAATATTACTTAACACTCCGTTAATTCTATACTTAGCAGGAGCATGAACATCAGTCATTAATTGCTGCCCTAAAGATTCTGGTTTGATGTTTACCATCCAAGCATAGCCATAAGATAAGAAGAATCTTTGGTTTGGTGTTAATCCAGCTATTTTTTTATTTTCCTTAAACTGAGTTGTTTTTTTAAATGCTTCATAACCCATTACCACTCCACCTAAATCAGCAATATTTTCACCTTGAGTTGCATCTCCATTTACAAATTTTCCTGGTAAAGCTTCATATTTAGTGTACTGAGCCACTATAGCTTTAGTTTTTTCTTTGAATTTTTTCAAATCATCTGCAGTCCACCAGTTATTTAGATTTCCTTTTTCGTCATATTGACTTCCTTGATCATCAAATCCGTGAGTGATTTCGTGACCAAATGTTGAACCTCCAATAATTCCATATAAAATGGCATCATCTGGCATTCTTCCTTCAAATCCTGGAACAATTATATTACATGCAGGAACACAAATTTCATTGTTGCTTGGGCTATAGTAAGCATTATATGTTTGAGGATACATTCCCCACTCGCTTCTATCAACTGGTTTTCCAAATTTAGTAGCCATATCATTGTAACTCCATTTGTTTACAGCCATTACATTAGCACAATAAGTACCTCTACTGATTGAAACCGAAGACATATCTTTCCATTTATCTGGATAACCAACTTTCATAACTATTTTAGAAAGTTTATTAAGCGCTTTTTTCTTAGTTTCTGGACTCATCCAGTCTAATTTTTTAATTCTTTCTGCATATACATCGCGAATATTGTTTCCTATTTCCAAAAGCTTTTCTTTTGTCCCTTTTGGTAAATATTCATCAACATAAACTTGTCCTATCAACTCTCCCAAAGAACCATCTGTTTGTTCAACTACTCTTTTCCAACGAGGCTTTTGTTCTTTTACACCACTCATCACTGTTGAATAAAAGTAGAAATTCTGTTTTTCAAAATCTTTACCTAAATATGACGCATAACTATTTATTAAATCCCATTTCAAATATGTCTTCCAATCATTAATTGAATATGATTTTATTGTTTTATTTAATGCTTTATAAAATTCTGGCTGACCAACAATTACAGTATCTGCCTTTTTAATATTCATTATTGAAAGCATTTTGTCCCAAGCAATATTTGGCGTAGCCAATTTAAACTGAGCCAATGACATTTTATTGTAATTTTTAATTGGATCGCGAAGTGCTTCAAGTTTTCTAGAATTATTAGCTAGTTTCTAACTTCATGATTACTTCAGCATTCGATTTAGCCAAAGAAGCGTTATTTCCCATAAGCTTTGACATAGCTTCAAGGTGTTTCACATATTCTGCTCTAATTGTAGCCGTTTCTTTATCTGTATTAAAATAGTAATCACGATTACCCATCCCTAAACCTCCTTGAGAAAAGAATAAAGCATATTTTGTACTAATCTTATCGTCTTGACCCACATAAAATCCAAAAGCTGGACTAGCACCTATAGTATGTAAATAAGCAATAGAATTTAAAAGTGAAGGAATGTCTTTAATTGCATCAATTTTAGCTAATTCATTCTTTAAAGGACTAATCCCTTGCTTATCAATAGTAATTGTATCCATTCCAGAGGCATAGAAATCACCTATTTTTTGCTTGTTTGTTCCTTTATTAGCATTTTACTGCGTTCAGAATCTGGTATAGGGTTCTTTTTAAACCATCCTCCGTTAGCATGAGTAAAAAAATCATCAGACGGACTTGTTAATGTATCTCTATTTGTAACTAAAACATCTGGTGCATTTGGATCAAATTCTTTTTCTTTTTTGCAACTTATCGCAAATAAGCTAACCCCAAGTATAAGGATAGCAACTTTACTGTAATTCATAATTAATTTGGTTTGTTAGTGCCCAAATATATTGAAAACTAATTATTAATAAAAACTCAGCAATATTTTACAATATTTTTATGAAACTGATGTTTAATAAATAGTAAATTGCAACAGAAATAGAACCATATGAGCATTAAAATACTTTGGGTTGATGATGAAATTGACCTATTAAAACCACACATATTATTCCTAGAAAAGAAAAACTACACTGTTAAAACATGTAATAACGGTCGTGATGCCGTAGACTTGTTTCAGGATAAACATTTTGATGTCGTATTTCTCGACGAGAATATGCCTGGAATGTCAGGATTAGAAACTTTATCTGAAATTAAGGAAAAAATAGCTACTGTTCCTGTAATTATGATTACAAAGAGTGAAGAGGAATACATTATGGAAGAAGCTATTGGCTCTAAAATAGCTGATTACTTAATCAAACCTGTAAATCCTAATCAGATTCTATTAAGTTTAAAAAAGAATCTGGACCACTCAAGATTAATTTCAGAAAAAACAACGCTTGATTACCAAAAAGAATTCCGTAAAATCGCGATGGAAATGGCGATGGGGGAAAGAAGCGTCGAATCGGTTACCCGGACC
>CAMLKV010000148.1 GCA_946480635.1 uncultured Flavobacterium sp. | reverse complement strand
ATAATTCAAAATTAGAGATAAATGGTGATTCATTTTCAAAACTTTTAAGAAATGCTTCTTTAACAACTGGATTATTAGCAGGACTTATGTTTATTATAAACTTTCCTTCCGAATCTAAATTTACAGTAGCGTTAACACCATTTTCTCCAGTTGATTGGTTATATAATCTAGTTTTAACCGAAGAGTTTGGTTTAAACCCTATTAAATCTAATTCATTTAACGCGAGTAATATTTCGTTGTCAATTTTTGAACCAGCAGAATTATTACAAGTTTCACAGGTTAATATATTGTCTTTACCACCTAAAGATTTGGGTGGATTATGCTCTAAAGTTAAATTTTCATAGCTACTTTCGTCAAAATATTGTGTACACAATGGACAATAAAGTCCAAATACACTTGGTATTATATTGTTAGATTTTAAATTTGATTTAAAGTTCGATAAATTATTTGAGTATATATCAAATAGAATTTTCTTCTTGTCTTTTTTGCTCATCTTTTTTAAATCATTTCACAAAACTCATAAAATTTCAACTATGATTTTCTCAAATTTACAAAAAGGAGTAGTGCAGTGCCAGATATACTTATTGACAATGTGATATAGTTTTAAACAACTAAGTAATAATAAAGTGCTATTTAATCACTATCTCAAAACTATCAAGCAATCCTTTTACATTTTCATGCGAGAAAATCGCTTTTTTGACTTTGTTTTTAACGGGATTAATCGAAAAGTTATGACTGCTGTAAAAATCTGCTTTGTTGAGGTTGGTGTCCGAGAAAACAGCTAAACGAAGGTTGCAATTGTCAAACAAGGCATCGGTTAAGTCACTTTCCATAAAATCTACCGAGACCATACTACAATTAGTAAATTGCATGCCTTTTAGTTTTAGTTTGTAAAACATGGCATAGTCGAGTAAACAGTTGGTAAAATGGAATTCGTAAATCTTTTGGTCGGTCATGGCAAAGTTTACGCTGGTAAAGTTGCAATCTTTAAATTGAACTCCTCGCAAGCCAACGTGGCCAATTTTGGCTTCTTTAAAGTTGCAGTGATTAAAGGTGCAATCTACAAAAATGGCTCCGGTGAAATTACAGTCGGTAAAGTCACAATAATTAAAAGTACAGTTTTCGTATTCTTTTTGAGAGATGCCGTATTTAGGAAAAATAACGTTTTTAAATTCTTTATCGTAGATAAACTCAGGACTCATGCGATGTAATTTTAAACGCAAATATACTTAATCCTGATTGGCAATAATCTCTAATTTTTCAAGATTGATGGGTTTGCTCAAAAAAGCTTTTACACATTTAAATTTTTGAGCTTTTTCTTTGTCTTCAATTGCAATGGAAGATGTTGCTATGTAAACAGTACTTTCTTTTTCTATTCGTTTTTCTAACTGACAAAATTCGCTTAAAAGCTCGTAACCATCCATTTCGGGCATTTCTAGATCGAGTAAAATAATGTCTGGTAAATCTTCTGTAGATTCAAAGTATTCATAGGCTTCGTTACCATTTGCAAACTCTTTTGTTTCGCTAAAAAGCTTTGTTTTCTCAATTAGTTTTTTGGTTACTAATTTATAAATTGGGTCATCGTCTATTATACAAATACTTTTATTAGGCATGTGTTGTTTCTTTAAAATAAATTTTAAAAGTCGTTCCTTCGTTTAAAACACTTTCTACTTCAACTTTTCCTTTCATGGTATCAATTTGATTTTTACTAATAAAAAGACCAATACCTCTTGATTCGGGGTTTTTAGTAAATGTTTTATAAAGCCCAAAAAGTTTTTTTCCGTTCTTTTTTAAATCAATTCCTATACCGTTGTCTTTTATTTCAAGTACAGTATAATCACCTTCAGTATAAGCATTAAGATCTATTATAGGGTCTCTTTGCGGATGTCTATACCTAATGGCGTTTGATATAAAATTAAGCAAAACACTCTCTAGATAGGCTGGGTTGAAATGTACAAAAATTTCGGAACTAACAGCATTATTAATGGAAGTATTATTTTTTATTATTTGATTGTGAAGTACTTCAAGTGTTTTGTTGATGTACTTTTCCAAATTTAATTTTTCAATAACAATATTGATATCGGTTTGAATTGAAACCACTTCGTTGAGGTTATCCATGGTTTTATTCAAAGTTTCAGAAACCGATTTAAGTAAACCAATTAGTTCATTTCTTTCAGTTTCGTCTTCGCTCATTTCTATTAAACTAATAAGGGATTGAATATTGCTGGTATGTGAGCGTAGGTTATGTGAAACTATATGTGAAAAATTAAGTAAACGTTTGTTTTGTTCTGTTACTAGTTTGAGTGAGTTATTTAAATCAATTTCGAATTGTTTTGATTTTGTGATATCAATCAAAATTCCTCTATAACGTATTCTTTCTTCATCGACTGTATAGATACTTACAAGGTCACGAACCCAAACGGTACTGCCACTTTTGGTAATCATTCTGTACTCCTGATCAAATGGTTTTCTGAATTTGGCAGCATTTGTACTGTATTCAACCACCCAGTCACGATCATCAGGGTGGATTATATTGCGCCAAAACATCTCGTCTGATGTCCATTCTTCAGGACTATAACCTAAAATAGCTTCTGATTTTTTACTAACATAGGTAATACCAGGATCTTCCGAATTACCTTCCCAAACAATACCATCTATACTATCTATTAAATCTTTTATTTTTTGTTTTGATTCTAATAAGGCAAGTTGAGCATCTTTTCGAGCCGAAATGTCTTCTACAATGGCAATATGATGTATAGGTTTCTCATTTTTCTCCCACAGTGGTGAAACAGTTATCGAAACCCAAATAGTATCACCATTTTTATGAAAATACCTTTTTTCCATAGAGAATTGATTAATTTCTCCATTTTTAAGTCTTTCCATTTGGTTTATGTCTTCTTGCAAATCATCAGGATGGGTGATTGACATATAATCCTTCTCTTTAATTTCTTCGAGAGTATATCCTAACAATTGACAAATTTTATCATTTGCATCTATAAATTGTCCAGTAATTGTGTTAGTATGGAAAATACCTAAACCAGCATTTTCAAAGATAGACTTAAACAAAAACTCGCTTTTAGTAAGCTTTTTTGTTTGTATTTCTATCAGGTTTTGTAATTCAGATGGACGTTTTAGCAATGTATAAATGAATAATCCACAAAGAAGTGATAGCAAAGCACCAATAATTGATATAGGAAGAAGTTCAAGAAAGTGATTTTCTTTTTTAGATATAATATAAAGTTTCCAATCACCCTCGGGAATATCTACCGTTTTATAGTATTTTTTTGAGAAATTTGATTTATTAGGCAGAAAAAATTCTGTTTCCTTTGTTAGTGGATTTACTTTACTTAATTGAAAATAATAGTTATTCTCTCCAAATGAATCGATTCCAGTTGATTTAATAAAAGTACTGAATCTGATAACTACAGCAGAGAATCCCCAAAATTTTCCTTTTTTGAAAATAGGAAGTCTGCCTACAACGCCAAGACCACCTTGCTTGAGTTCTACTGGTCCCGAAAAATAGATGGTTTTAGATTTAATGGCTTTTAATGCGGCTTTTCTGTGTTTGGGATTGTTTAAAATATCTAAACCAGTAGCTGCTTCGTTTCCCTCAATAGGGTAAGTCATTTTAATTACTCCGCCAGGAACCAGTTGAACTGCATCAATGTTTTTGTAACTATGTATAAGGCTTTCAGCTATACCATTAAAATTTTTTGGTTGACCAGAATCGTCGATAGATAGGGCAAGTGTTATTAATGCAGCGTAATTATTTTTTAAATTTTGCTCAATATTTTTTTTAACAACACCTAATATGTTGTTCATTTCATATCGCTCAGCCTCTTTGATAGTTTGATATCTAAAAGTGACAAGCAAGGATAATAATGCTAACATTGAAAAGAAAACGATACAACCAGAAGCCTTAGGTCGAGCTAAAAACCAAGCTATGAATTGGGTTGTTTTTTTTTCGGAATTCACTTGTTTTCTTTTTTAATAGAAAGTAAATATAATTAAAATCAGGTAATTATATAGAGAAGCAAATTTTGATTATGTTGAAAAGCAAAAAAGTCTGCTCATTGAGCAGACTTTTAATATGTTTTGTGACCTCGACAGAATCATAGATGTAATTTTTTATCTTTATTTTAAAGGTTTTCAGAGTATTGAAGGGAAACAATAAAACAGATAAATTTTAATAGTTCAAAAATTAAATTGGTTAGGAGAAATCGATTTTTTTGTTATTGAGAAGAATTAATTTTAATAATAGATTGCACAATCTCTTATCTTATATTTTTAGGTTGCAACCAATGTTGCAATTTAGATACTTAATTGTTGCAATCTTGAATATACCAATCATTTATTGTATGTCTTTTTTTAATAAATCTACCTTTTTAGATAACGTAGTTGCTTAATTTGTAGGAATTTATCCTTGCAAAAAATCATTAAAATTAATGATTGTGTAATTCGTTTGTTAGCAGTAATATTGCGCCAATTTGAAAACTTTTAGTTAAAAATTAAAATTATTGATTTTCAATACTTTAACAAAAAAACAAAATTTAATATGTTCCAAAACTACTCTTACAAAAAACTACTAGCTGGTTTTTTAGTACTTTTTTTTGCTCCAATGTATTCCCAAGACATCCTTTGGGAAAAATCCTATGGAGGTAAACATGCCGAATATCTTTTTGATGCTATCCCAACACCTGACTATGGTTTTATATTGGCTGGTAGTTCCATTTCAAACAAAAACGGAAATAAATCTGACAACAATAAAGGAGATTTAGATTAATGGGTTTGGAAAATGGATGAAAGAGGCGGATTAGACTGGCAAAAAAGTTTTGGCGGCTCAGGAACTGATTTACTTCAGAGTATAACACTAACAAATGATGGTGGATTCATTTTAGCCGGAACTTCAACATCAAATAAATCTGAAGATAAAGGAGACGATAGTAAAGGAAACTCAGACTTTTGGATTATAAAACTGGACGCAAAAGGAGGTATGATGTGGCAAAAAACTATTGGAGGTAATGGGCAAGAAAGACTACAAAGTATAGCTTGTACTAAAGATGGTGGTTACATTATAGGTGGTTCATCAAGTTCTGACAAGACTGAATCTAAAGATGAAAAAAACTCACTTTATGGAAAATCTGATAAATGTCGCGGAAATTTAGATTATTGGGTTGTTAAGCTTAGCGTTAATGGAACTCCTGAATGGCAGAGAACTATTGGTGGAAACTATATTGACGAACTTAAAAGCATCAAACAAACAACAGATGGTGGTTATATTCTAGGCGGATATTCTAACTCAAAAACTAGTGGTGATAAGACTGTAGATAATTTTGGTCTTGGTGATTATTGGATTGTCAAATTAGATGAAACTGGAAATATTTCATGGCAAAAAACCATTGGAGGAGATCAAGATGATAACTTGTTTGCTTTAATTGAAACAAAAGACAAAGGATTTCTTTTAGGAGGAAACTCAAACTCTAATGCTACAAATTCTAAAAAGAAAAGTAACGGTAAAGGAACCGATTTTTGGATTGTTAAGCTTGATGAAAATGGAGAAATTTTATGGCAAGAAACCTATGATTATGGCAATACTGATGTGTTGACTTCTATTGTTGAAAATGATGACCATACTTTTCTAATTGGTGGATACGCTCAAAGCGAGGCTTCGAGAGCCTCAACTTCCAAAGATGGAATAACTGGAAAATTTACACAGTCAAATGATAAGGAAGGTATAAACGACTATATAGCCTTAAAAATAAAAGACAACGGTGAAGAAATCTGGACACAAACTGTAGGAAGTAAAGGAACAGACATTTTAAAAAGACTTATTGAAACTCGTGATGGCGGCTATTTACTTGCAGGTACTTCTAAAAGTCAACAATCAAGAGATAAAGGAAACTCGATAGGAGGAAATGATTTTTGGGTAGTAAAGTTAAAAGACAAAACCAAAAAGGAAAAAACTAAAGTAGCTATTGAAGCTTATCCTAACCCTGCCGAAAGTTTTACTAACACTTTAGTAAACTACGATTACAATGATGGTTGGGCAACTTTATATGATCTTAACGGAAGACAGTTGCTAAAAATTGAATTACATGGTGAACACACTATTCCTATTCAGCTT
>CAMLKV010000147.1 GCA_946480635.1 uncultured Flavobacterium sp. | reverse complement strand
ATAATTTTCAACTCTTTTCAAGTAAAATATACTGCTATAAAAGACGTTTTAGAATCACCTACTACCATTATTGATTTTGATGAAAGCATAGAAAGCATCATGCAAAAATTTGAATCATCACAAAAATCAGTTTTACCAGTGATTAAGTATGGTAAATTTTATGGTTTTCTTTCAAAAATAGCCATACTAGAAGCCTATAGAAAGAAACTAAAAGAAATTGTAATCGAATAATCTACTTTTTTATAAATTATTCTTAATTAAATTCTTGATTGTCGTATTTTATTTAATTTTGACAAAAATTACTATTCATTGAATACACTATATATTAAACTTACTTGCATCGCCCTTCTTTTTGGTATGTTACCAATTTGGTCACAAACACAGCCTGCTCCCAAAGACAGTAAGCAAGTTATCATAGAAAACTCTGATTTTTTTGATATTTCAGAAAGTGAAGTCCCTGGAGCGATTGTCCTTACTGGAAATGTGCGTATCATTCACGAAGGAGTTCGTATGACTTGTAATAAAGCGTACCATTTTACAAAAGCTAATTTTGTTAAAGCTTTTGGTAACGTCAATATGGTACAAGGTGATACTCTTACAATGACCAGTAAATACGCCGAATACAACGGAAATACAAAATTTGCTTATGCCACAGGAAATGTAGTCATGCGTGATCCTAAAATGACTTTGGTTACTGATACAATTAATTTTGATCGTAACTCTCAAATGGCATATTATAATTCGCAAGGAACTATTACCGATCCAGAAAACACATTGACTAGCAAATCTGGAAAATATTATTTATCGCAAAAAAAGTTTCAGTTTCAAACAGCGGTAACGGTTACAAATCCTAGGCAAACCATTAAAACTAATCATTTAGATTATTATACAAACTCTGGTCATGCTTATGTTTTTGGTCCATCGACCATTACATCAAGTAGTAATACAATTCACACCACTAAAGGTTTTTACGATACCAAAAAAGACGAAGGAAAGCTCCAAAAAGGGTCTAAAATTGTCTACAAAGACCGACTTATAGAAGGCGATGATATTTATTATGACCGAAAGCAAGATTTTGCAAAGGCAAAAAACAATGTAAAGATTACCGACACCATCAATAATTTTGTTGTTAAAGGTCACTATGCTGAAGTCTATAAGAAAAAAGATTCCATGTTTATCACTAAAAAAGCATTGGTTACAACACTTTTCGAAAAAGATTCTGTGTATTTCCATGCTAAAAAATTAATTGTAACAGGAAAGCCTCAAGAACGCATTATAAGAGGTTTTAATAACGCTCGTTTTTATAAAAAAGATATGAGTGGTAAATGTGATTCTATTCATTATGACCAAAAGAAAGGTTTAACACAAATGATTGGCAAACCTATTTTTTGGAATGGTAAAAACCAAATGACTGGTGATGTGATGCATTTAATTTCTGATGCAAAATCAGAAAGAATAGATTCATTGAAAGTATTAAATAATGCTTTTATAGTTTCAAAGGATACTATTGGAACTGGTTACAATCAGGTTAAAGGTCAACATCTCTTCGGAAAATTTAAAGATAATAAACTTCATGAGGTCGATGTTGTTAAAAACACCGAAGTCATCTACTACATGCGAAATGACAAACAAGAACTTATTGGAATCAATAAAAATGTCAGCAGTAAAATTAACATGATTCTTGACGGAAATACCATTGAAACCATTACTTTTTTTACGAATGTTGATGGCGACATTCTTCCTGAAAATGAGCTACCTGAAAACGCACGATTACTAAAAGGCTTTATTTGGCGAGGTGACGAACAATTACTTTCACTAGCAGATATATTTCCTAAAGAAGAACTCGAAATAGACGAAAAAGTTCAGGCAGAAACAAAGAAAAAAATGATGGAACCAGATCTTCCTATGGAAGCTACAAAGGAAACTTTGGAATATGACAAACCTAAAAAAGTTGAAAAGTCTAAAGTCCAAAGTTCGAAGTCGAAGTCGAAGTCGAAGAACAAAAAATAATATTCTAGTCAATTTTCTTTGTTTCAAATAATTAAATCGAGACGTTAACTAATGTTAAAAGATTTCTATAAATATCAGGCACAAACTTCACCATATCCTTTAGGAATGGAAGTATCGCATGCAAAAGGCTCTTATATTTACGACACTAATGGGAAATCCTATTTAGACTTTGTCGCAGGTGTTTCAGCATGTACTTTAGGACATCAACACACAAGAGTTCGTGAAGCCATTGTAAATCAATTGGACAAATATGCTCATGTAATGGTTTATGGCGAATATGCTCAAGATCCTTCTGTACAGTTATGCAAATTATTAGCTGAGAATACTCCTGCTCCACTCGATAAAGTATATTTAGTCAATTCGGGTACAGAAGCTACCGAAGGTGCTTTAAAACTAGCGCGTCGTGTAACAGGTAGAAGTCAGTTAATTTCATGCTTTAATGCCTATCACGGAAACACTATGGGCTCTATGAGCGTTATGGGTTTTGAGGAACGCAAACAAATATTTCGTCCCTTAATTCCTGATGTCGATTTTATTACGTTCAATAACGAAGAAGATTTACTTAAAATAACCGATAAAACAGCCGGAATTATTCTTGAAACAATACAAGGAGGTGCTGGATTTATTCAACCTCATGACAACTTTTTGCAAAAAGTAAAAAAGCGTTGTAAAGAAGTTGGAGCTCTAATGATACTTGATGAAATCCAACCGGGTTTTGGTCGTACAGGTAAATTATTTGGTTTTCAAAACTATGATGTAGTTCCAGATATTGTTGTTATGGGTAAAGGTATGGGCGGCGGAATGCCTGTAGGTGCTTTCATGGCAAAGACAGAATATATGGATTTGTTAAGTCATGATCCTAAACTAGGACACATTACCACATTTGGTGGGCATCCAGTTATTGCTGCCGCATGCTTAGCTACACTGCAGGAGTTATTAGAAACCGATTTAATGCCTCAGTGTCTTGAAAAAGAAAAACTATTTAGAGAACTATTAATTCACCCATTAATAAAAGAAATTCGCGGTGAAGGTTTAATGTTGGCCGCCATGACAGAAAGTCCTGATATCACTAACAGAGTATACATCGAACTCCACGTTTAGATCACATGATTTTATTTTGGTTACTCTTTGAAGGATGCGCTATCAGAATAACTCCTCCTCTAACATTATCAAATGATGAAATAAAAGAAGGTTGTGGCATCATTATTGAAGCTATGAATGAGGTAATGAATGAATTAACTATAGAAAACGAATAAAGGTTTTTCAGAGCTAAAATCATTAAAAATTGTTAATTAAATTGTTCACAACAATTGATTTTCAATGCCAAAAACAAATTAAAAGGTTTCCTAACTTTATTAAGGATAATTCTAAAAACAATGAGTATGCATTTGAGTCACGAAGAAGAAGATCGAAATTTATCCTTATCACGTTTTGAATCAATGCTTAAAACAAACAAGGTTTTGTTTTTTGATTCAGAAGAATTCGAGGATATCATACTACATTACATGGATATTGGAAAACCGAGTCTTGCCAAGAAGGCACTTAAGTTAGCGCTCGAGCAACATCCAAAATCAACAGGATTAAAACTAGTTCAGGTAGAAATGCTGATTTTCGAAGACAAACTTGAAACAGCAGAAAAACTTTTAAATGAACTTTACGCTATTGAGCCTACCAACGAAGAAATCTACATTCAAAAGGCCAATATTTTCTCGAAAAAAGATAATCATGAGAAAGCAGTTGAATTACTTAAAATTGCTTTAAAGTACACTGATGATTATGCTGATGTTCATAATCTAATAGGCATGGAATACCTTTTTATGGATGAATTGGAATTAGCTAAAGAATACTTTATAAAATGTCTTGAAGAAGAGCCAGAAGAGCAATCAAGTCTTTATAATGTTATTTATTGCTTTGAGTTTTTAGAACAATATGAAGAAGCTATCCAATTTTTAACTAATTACATCGATAACAACCCTTACAGCGAAATTGCTTGGCATCAGTTAGGAAGATTAAACTATACAATAAAAAATTACGAAGACGCTTATACAGCTTTTGATTATGCTACCGTGATTGACGATCAGTTCATGGGTGCTTTTATGGAAAAAGCAAAATCACTTGAGCGCTTAAAAAGATATAAAGAAGCTATCGACAACTATAACGAAACTATTCGTTTAGAAGATCCTACTTCATATGCTTTATTGCGTATTGGTAAATGTTATGAAAAATTAGGTAACGATTTAGAAGCTTTAAAATTCTTTAATCAAACTGTACATGAAGATCCTTTATTAGACAAGGGTTGGATTGCTATTACTGATCATCACTTCAAACATAATGATTTTCAAAAAGCGTTATACTTTGTTAATAAAGCTATTGCCATTGATGGAGAAAATCGTTTTTACTGGAAACGTTTTGCGGCAATTAACAAAGCATTAAATTTGTTTGAAGAAGCGGAATACGGTTACAGAAAAGCTGTTGAGTTTGGTGATACTGAACTAGAAACTTGGTTATATTGGACGAATATCTTGCAATATTTAGGTGAGTTTGACGCTGCAATACAGACATTGTTACAAGCTTGTGATCATTTCCCAGACGAATATGAAATTGAATATCGATTAGCTGGTTTACACTTAACACTAAACGAAACTGAAAAAGGTTTATATCATCTTAATAACGGTTTACGCTTAAGTTTTAAAAATAAATTCTTACTTGAAGAAATTTTTCCAAGTATTTGGGATACTACTCTTGTTCAGGAAACCATAGCGAAGTATAAAAAATAATGAAGAAAATATTTGCTTTAACCTTTATTGTATTTCCAACATTAGTATTCTGTCAAACCAGAAATAAAACTAAATCAAGCAAAACACAAGAAACTACTCTTAAAAAAGATGTTAGTCAAATTATTCGTGTAGAACCTGTTTTTGATGAAAATCATATTTATGATTATCCCAAAAATTCTAATTTATTAGATTCTTTTCCTGAATATTCAGAAGGTGCCGTTAAATTTGATGAGAATTTTAATAAAGGATTCAATCCAGTAGCTACTGAAGATTTGAAAGGAAAAATTCTAATTGAATTTGTTATAGAAAAAGATGGCTCATTAACACATTTTAGAGTATTAAGAGACTTAAACAAAAAAATAGGAACTGAAGCAATTAAAACCATTCAATCTCTAAGAAAATGGAAACCAGGCACAAGGCACAAAAAGCCAGTAAGGACAAAATACATAGTTCCTATTCAAATAGACATTAAAGCCAATACCACTAATGAAGAAACTAGGATTGCTAGGTAAAAATATTAGTTATTCGTTTTCAAGAAATTACTTTGCCGAAAAATTTAAGAATGATGGAGTTTTAAATGAATTCTGTTATGACAATTTTGATATTCAATCAATAAATGAATTTCCTGAAGTACTAAAAAACAATCCTAATTTAATTGGGATGAATGTTACCATTCCTTACAAACAAGAGGTAATTCCTTTTCTTGATAGTTTGTCTATCAATGCTAAAGAAATTGGTGCTGTAAATACCATAAAAATATCTCCTGATGGGAAATTAGTTGGTCACAATACCGATTATTTCGGATTTACAGAATCTTTAAAACCTTTATTAAAACCTCATCATAAAAAAGCATTGATCCTTGGCACTGGCGGAGCTGCAAAAGCTATTGCTTACGGGTTAAAACAACTAAGAATAGAGTTTCAATATGGTTCAAGGAAAAAAACTGATGAAACAATTAGTTACAGTGAATTGAATCAAGAAGTATTTGATGAGTATCAAATAATAATTAATTGCTCACCAATAGGTACTTTCCCCAATATTGAAGATTGTCCTGACATTCCTTATCAATACTTGACTTCAAATCATATTGCATATGATTTAATTTATAATCCAGAAAAAACAACTTTTTTAGCTAAAGCTGAAGCACAAAAATCAACTATTAAAAATGGATACGAAATGCTAGTTTTACAAGCTGAAAAAGCTTGGGAAATTTGGAATTCCTAGTGCAGATTGAAATGACATCGTTTTTGGTGACTGAGGTGTCATGCTGAGCTTGTCGAAGTACTCTCGAAGTTACCAAAAAGATACAGTGATCTCGTCACTTGGACGAGAGACTAAGCTCCTAAAAAACAATGAGAATAACTCATTTTAACCGATTTATACAT
>CAMLKV010000146.1 GCA_946480635.1 uncultured Flavobacterium sp. | reverse complement strand
AAGACAATAAAACCACAACTATAAATATAAATTACAAAAACGCTTCGTTTAATGAGGAATTAACGTTTCCCTATAGCGTTCCTAGTGGTTATGAAAGAATTAATATAGACTAGTCAATAATCAAAAAATGTTAAAATATATCATTTCCGTTTTCGTATTATTTTCTACTTTGACAACATTTGGTCAAGAAGAAGATAGACAACGAAAATTAGAACAGCAAAAAGCCAAACTGCAAGACGAAATTCGCGAGCAAGAAAAACTTTTGAAAGATCAAAAGAAAAAAGAAAAATCAGTTGTAAATGTTGTTGTTCAGCAAACAGCAAAAATCAACTTACAACAAAAATTGATTAATGTTACCGAAAAACAGAAGAAAGTTTTAGGAAACAGCATGTACATTAATCAAATAAAAGTAAATGGACTTAAAAAGGATTTGGCAATTCTTAAAGAAGATTATTCTGAAATGATTGTAAAATCGTATAAAAGCCGATCAGAACAAAGTAAAGCAATGTTTTTACTTTCTTCAGAAAATTTTCTTCAAGCATATAAAAGAGCGCAGTACATGAAGCAGTATTCTAATTTTAGAAGAATGCAAGGCGAAGAAATAAAAACTAAAACACAGGAACTTGAAGTGTATAACAAAAAGCTTTCTTTACAAAAGAAAGAAAAAGAGACTCTAATTGCTGAAAGCGAAAAAGAGAAACAAGAACTTGAAAAAGAAAAGCAGGAACAACAAAGATTGTTAAATACAATCAAGAAAGATAAGACTAAGATTATTGCTGAGATTAAGAAAAAGCAAAGAGAATCGAAAGCAATAGAAAGACAAATTGAAAGATTGATTCGTGAAGCCATTGCTGCGGCAAATAAAAAAGCAGGTAATACAACAAATACAACCACTTTCGTTTTAACACCAGAAGCAAAAGAATTGGCAAATGATTTTAGATCAAACCGTGGAAGATTGCCTTGGCCAGTTGAAAAGGGTTTACTGACTAAAAAATTCGGAAGACAACCACATCCACTTGAGCCTTCAATTATGATCGAAAGTAGTGGAGTTGAAATTTCATCTGAAAGAGGGGCAAGGGCAAGAGCTGTGTTTAGCGGAGAAGTGAGTGAAGTGCAAATGGCTGCCAATGGCACTGCGACAGTTGTAATTCGTCATGGAGACTACATAACTACTTACTCAAACTTAGGAAAAGTGTATGTAGGTAAAGGAGACAAAGTGTCTACAAAACAATCAATAGGAGAACTTCATTTTAACAGCTTCACTGGTAAAGCTATTCTTAAGTTCTTGATTTATCAAAATACAACAAAACTTAATCCACAATCTTGGATAATTAATATGTAACAAAAAAGGGCAGCTAAAACTAAACTCAATTGCTTTCTACGTAATGCGGCATCATATCTAAGTTTTTCTTCATCAGTTTGAGGAATTATTTCTGGCACTTCAACAGGACGTCCTGTATCATCTACAGCAACAAAAGTATAAATAGCTTCGTTTGCTTTTGTGCGAATTCCAGATTCTCTATCTTCAGTCCAAACATCAATATAAATTTCCATAGAAGATTTGAAACTTCTGGAAACCTTAGCTTCAACAGTAACTACACTTCCTAATGGAATTGCTCTATTGAAAGCTACGTGATTTACAGAAGCGGTAACAGTTATGCGACGAGAATGACGACGGGCTGCAATACTAGCGGCTCTGTCCATTCTGGCCAATAACTCACCACCAAATAAATTATTCAAAGGATTTGTTTCACCAGGTAAAACGACGTCTGTAAGAATGGCTAATGATTCTGAAGGAAATTTTGCTTGCATTGTTTTTTTTGACAAAGGTAAAGGGTTATTGTTTATTAAAAAAGCCTTTCAAATTTTGAAAGGCTTTCTACGATTATAATTCTTCTATCAGCAACCAGGCATTTTTGTCCTTTGTTGTCTGAATTTGAGTTGCTTCATATTGGGCCTCAGTATAAGTGGCATAACTACCATAAACTACTGGATACAAGTCCTGATTATTTTTAGGTAATATTCTCGATTTATATCCTTGAGATTCTAGCTCTTTCATGGCTTTTTCGGCATTGCTTTCGCTTCTAAATGAACCAAAAACAATATGGAAAGGGAAAGTTTTCTTTTCTTCAATTGTTGAAGCGCTGCTAGAAGTAACAGGGTTGTCAATAAAGAAAGTAGCCTCTTGAATTTTTGTATTAAGTTCTTTTTGAACTTCACTTCTCACAATATTTGTTTCGATTTCAGCTTGTTGTGAAACATAAGCCGAATAACCAAAACCAGCACCTCCTAATGACATGATGAACATTGCAGCATATTTCAAATATGGTTTTGCTCTTTTGGTTTCAGGAAGTAATTCAATAGTTGGTTTTTCAGCAACAATAATTTCTTCAACTACTTTTTTAAGTTCTTCACGTTTAACTACTGGAGACACATAAGAACTAAGGCCAAATGAATTTGTTAAATAATTCACTTGTGAAGAAGCTTCAAAAACAATATTACCTTCACTGTTTTTTCTTAGTAAACCAATGTTTTTTAGAATGCTAATTTCACCAGCTTCTAAAGTAGAATTTAATGCTTTCACTGCATTTTCAATAACCAAAACAGCATCTGAATAACTTATTTTTTCAGTTAATGAAATATGGTTTGCTAATAACCCATCATTATTCTTAATGTATGAGTTGAACGAAATTACCTTTTTTGGCGGATAAAAAGTATGGTTGCTTTCTTGAATTGATGCCGAAACATTTTCAGTTAAAAAAGCACCAAATCCAGGTACAGTTACACAAGGGTAACGGTACAGTAATTGCGATATATGATGTGAAATATTCATAGAAACAAAAGTAAAGAATACAAGCTAAAATAAAAATTTTATTAACAAATGTTATTAACAAATTAAATTATTTGATTTATTTGCCCAAAATTATACGCCATGTCAGAAGTTGAAGTTTTACATTTATTAGCCTTACAAAATATAGAAGGAGTTGGAGATATTACTGCAAAAAAACTCCTCAATCATTGTGGTTCAGCCGAAGAAGTATTTAAGGCAAAACCAGTTCAATTAGCGTCGATAGACGGAATTGGAAAAAAAATCATTCAAAATATTCAAAATAGAAAAGCTTTTGCTGAAGCAGAAAAAGAGCTTCAGTTTATCCAAAACAATAAAATAAATCTGCACTATTTTAAAAATGATGATTATCCAGAAAAGCTAAAGCATTGTATTGATGGACCAATTTTACTCTTCACATCAGGAAATATAAATCTTAACCAAAAAAAGATAATAAGCATTGTTGGTACTAGACAAATCACTTCTTACGGTATTGATTTCTGTAAAAAACTCATAGCCGATTTAGCTCCTCTTGATCCAATTATAGTGAGTGGTTTTGCCTATGGTGTAGATATTGTTGCCCATCAAGCTGCTATGGAAAATGGCTTACAAACTATTGGTGTTTTAGCTCATGGCTTAAATCAAGTATATCCTAAAACTCATAAAAAATATATGAGTAAAATGGAAAGTAATGGGGGTTTTATGACCGACTTTTGGAGTACATCAAATCCAGATAAAGAGAATTTTATAAAAAGAAATAGAATTGTTGCCGGAATTTCTGAAGCTACAATTGTCATAGAAAGTGCCGAAAAAGGAGGCTCATTAGTTACAGCGACAATGGCAAACGATTACAACCGTGAGGTTTTTGCAGTTCCTGGAAGAGCGACCGACAGGTATAGCCAAGGGTGCAATACTTTGATTAAAACGCAAAAAGCAAATTTACTCACAACCGCAGCAGATCTAGTATATAATTTGAATTGGGATGTTGTAAAAAAGGAGAAGTCAATCCAAAAGCAACTTTTTGTTTCACTGGACCCTGAAGAACAAAATCTTTTCGATTTTTTAAAAACTAATGGAAAAGAACACATTGATATTATAGCACTAGAAAGTAATATTCCAGTTTTTAAACTTTCTTCATTGTTACTTAATATGGAACTAAAAGGTGTTGTTAGACCCTTGCCAGGCAAAGTTTTTGAAATTATTTAAAAAGCAATATATTTGCTACCGAATTCTTCCATTTAGAGTTCATGACATTTTATTAATTTCTCACTTAACGTTTATAGCATGCAACTGTATAACACTTTAAGCGCAGAAGAAAGGAAAGAGCTTATCGACCAAGCAGGTCAGCAGCGTCTTACATTGTCTTTCTACCAATATGCGCACATCGAAGATCCTCAACAATTTCGTAACGATTTATTTTTAGCTTGGAATAAACTTGATGCTCTTGGCCGTACTTATGTGGCTAAAGAAGGAATCAATGCCCAAATGAGTGTTCCTGCAGAAAATTTTGAAGCTTTCCGTGAAACATTAGAAGCCTATGATTTCATGAAAGGAATTCGTTTGAATGTAGCTGTGGAACACGATGATCATTCATTTTTAAAACTTACTGTAAAAGTGCGTCATAAAATCGTTGCCGATGGATTGAATGATGAAACTTTTGATGTTACAAATAAAGGAATTCACTTAAATGCTAAGGCATTCAATGATATTTTAGATGATCCAAATACAATTGTTGTTGATTTTAGAAATCACTACGAAAGTGAAGTGGGCCATTTTACAGGAGCTATTACACCAGATGTAGAAACGTTTCGTGAATCATTACCTATCATCAACGAGCAATTAAAAGATTTCAAGGAAGATAAAAACCTTGTTATGTACTGCACTGGAGGAATCCGCTGCGAAAAAGCTTCGGCATATTTTAAACACCAAGGTTTTAAAAATGTATATCAGCTTGAAGGCGGTATCATAAACTATGCGAAGCAAATCAAAGAAGAAGGTTTAGAAAGTAAATTCATTGGTAAAAACTTTGTGTTTGATCATCGTCTTGGCGAAAGAATTACAGATGATATTATTGCACAGTGTCACCAGTGTGGTAAGCCTTGTGACAATCATACAAATTGTGCAAATGATGGTTGTCATTTGTTGTTTATTCAGTGTGACGAATGTGCCGAAAAAATGGAAAATTGTTGTTCAACAGAATGTTTAGAAACTACTCATCTTTCGTTAGAAGATCAAGTAAAGAAAAGAAGAGGAATTCAGGTTGGAAATAAAATTTTCAGAAAAGGAAAATCGGAATCTCTTAAATTTAAAAATTCAGGAGAATTAAAAGGAATTTCATTAGCAAAAGCAACACAAGAAGCGCCAAAAAATATTCGTCAACGAATTAAAATCAAAAAAACAATTTTAGGAAAAGCAGAACATTATTTTACAAAATCTAGTGTAGCTCAGTTTTTAATTACAAATTCTGATGTACAAGTAGGAGACAAGATTTTAATTTCAGGACCTACAACAGGGAACCAAGAAATTATTTTAACAGAAATGCGAATTAACGGTGCGTCAGGAGAAAAAGCAACATCTGGTGATAAAATTACTTTTTCAGTGCCATTTAGAGTTCGTTTATCAGATAAGTTATTCAAACTGATGGAATAATTTTCTTTTAAAAATATCTCTGTTTTGTTTAGCAAAACAGAGCGTAAATCCCAAATATCAAAAAGTAAAAAATTGGTATTTGGGATTTCTTTTTTGGAACTTAAAATATGTATCTTTACCCAATAAACAATTTTGGCAATAGTAGTTTCGTTTTATTAACGCGACGACCAATATATATACAAATTTATGGCATGTAATAGTTGTTCAACCTCTACTGGCGGAGCGCCAAAGGGGTGTAAAAATAATGGGACTTGCGGCACCGATAGCTGCAATAAATTAACTGTTTTTGATTGGCTTTCTAATATGAGTTTACCAGGAGGTCAAGAACCTTTTGACTGTGTAGAAGTTCGATTTAAAAACGGAAGGAAAGAATTTTACCGTAATACGGAAAAATTATCACTTGTAATAGGTGATGTTGTTGCTACGGAGGCTTCACCTGGGCATGACGTTGGGATTGTGACTTTAACTGGCGAATTGGTTAAAGTTCAAATGAAGAAAAAAGGAGTCAATCCTGAAGGAGAAGTGCTGAAAGTTTATAGAAAAGCATCACAAAAAGATATTGAAATTTGGAGTAATGCTCGTGATAAGGAAGAACCAATGAAGGTTCGTGCTCGTGAGCTTGCAATTGCTTTAAAATTAGAAATGAAAATTTCTGATATCGAATTTCAAGGTGATGGTTCAAAAGCTACTTTTTACTATACTGCAAATGACAGAGTC
>CAMLKV010000145.1 GCA_946480635.1 uncultured Flavobacterium sp. | reverse complement strand
TCTTAAAAAATCATTGTTTAAAGAGGCTTGAATCTCCTTTTTTTGATTGACAATTAACCCTTCAATATCATTGGGGTAAGCCCACATGTATTGTCCAGGATAACGGCTGTCTTCTAAAACAGGATTAAAATATAGAATTGGTTTTTGTTGTTTATTTACTATATCGTAAATTACATAATCTGTACCATCTTCATCACCTTCAATTCTTACAATTTCTTTTAAGTTATCGTCATCTAAATTAACAAGCCATCTTTTTTTAATACCAAACCAAGGATAAGTAAACTCATAGAGAAGTTGATCATTTTTAAACCAAAACTCTGTTATTTTTATGGCGTTTTCATCTGATGCTGTTATAATAGTTTCTTTTACACCATCATCATCTATATCAATTTCTTCTTGATTCTCTATTTTATATCCAGAAGGTAGTTGATATGGCTTTTTTGAGGCATCTTCAGTTGTTGATTTTTCCGTAATTGTACTTGTTGAAGGCTCATTTTCTTTACAAGAAAGCCCTAATATAGCTAGTGCTATAAAACAAAAAACTAATTTTAAATTCATTTTCTACTGTCCTGTTTGTTTATTTTGATCTGGATTTTTATTTACACCAGTTCCTAATTCTGTAATTTCAATAAGTGGGTCAAAAGAAGGCTTTGACATTTTTTCTTTTCTTACTTCAAAATGTAAATGAGCCATTTTTGCAGCTTGTCCATTTGCATTTCCAGTCTGTCCAGTCTTTCCAATTGGATCTCCTGCACTAACTTTTCCTGTTTTATATTCTGAAAGGTGACAATACATTAAGAAATATTTTTCTCCCTTATATGTACCTTCAAGAAAAATTCTATTTCCATACCCATTAGGATCTTCTAGATATGTAATTTCTCCATCAATACATGCATAAATGGTGGTTCCTACTGGAGCGTATAAATCTAATCCATCATGTTTGCCACCGGTTCTTCCATGATAGTCACTTTTTCCGGGTGACCATTGTGTTTCTGAATACCAACCTCTTAATTCCATTAAATCCAAAGGTTGATGCCATTCTGTACTACTTTCACTCTTACCACAATTACACTTGATTCCAAAATCTTTTAAAAACCCTTTTTTGAGATGTAGTTTACTTACATCCTTTAATTCGTCTTTTAAAAATGTTTCATAATGTTCTAATATTGTTTTCATAGGAGTAACAGGCTGAGGTTCTCCTTTAAATAGATATCGACTATTGTCTCCTTTTTCGGGTAAACTTGCCCATATTCTACTGGCACAATCTCTTATTGCTTTTTCTGTTTGATCCTTGATTATCAAATCAATTAATTGTGAACAACCTGGATGTTCTTTTAATAAAAGAATTGCAAATTTATCTTGATCTTCTTCACTAAATGAATTTATACCATAATCTTTTCTTTTTTTAGAGAAGTTGGCGTCATCCCAAGTATATCCCATCACTTGATAGGCACCTGATGCTGTTGATCCACCATAGTTTATCCTTGGATGGTCACTTAAATCATCAATGTGATTTCCACCGAATGCTGTTGTGTAACCTTTTTCAAAATCATGTTCAATGTATACAGTTTGTTTAGTTTTTTTATCAAAAGATTTGATTAATTCACCAGTTCCTTCGCCAACTCTTAACATTCTTAAAAATGCACGAATTTTTGCTTCACACTCACATTTCTTCCCAATCATGAAATATGCTCCATCTTTCTTCAAAAATTCTCCTTCATGTTTTTTAGCTTCTCCTGAGCATTCTGCTTTTAGCCAAAGGTACTCAGTTGTTTCTTTATAAACATCAAAAGTTATCTTTTCTCCTTTATTGTATACTTCATTGGCTAAAACCTTTACAATATCTTCAAGTTTAGCAAATTTCTTTTGTGATGAAAGAGATTCATTGACTTTTTTAAGAATAATTCTTGCTATTTTCTTTTTCTCTTCGTCGGTTTTAGTTTTATTACCATCTCCTCCAAAAGTATAGGTGTGAGTACCATCCTTAATCCCTTTGAGTTTTTCTTTCCAGGCCTTGAGATCTTCATCAGATTTTGGACGAAGTTTTACTTTCACTTTAGCTATTCCTTTTTCAACCTTGGCTTTTAACTCGGTAATTTCATTCCCGTTTTCTCTGGCTTCAAGAACTTTTAAGTCGGCATCTTTTGCAACTAAAACACTATCTTTTTCTCTTATTTTGATTATTACTTCTTTTCCATCCAAATTAACAGTTTTTGCCACTACATAAACTTCTTCTTCCAGTGGTGCATTGTTTATTTTTACATATTCTGGACCAAGTTTGTATAAATTTATAGAGATACTAGTTCCTGCTGCGTATGATTTTTCAGTTAGAGCATTTTTAATATCCTCAAGTTTTGCATATTTTTTGTCTTTTTTGACCTTTTCATCAACTCGTTTTTTGATAATGCCAGCAATTTCATCTTTCTTTTTATCAACTTCTTTATTCGGTTTTTGGAATGTATATGTATGTTGACCAGCCGTTTCTGAAGTTTCTTTTTTGAACTCTTCTTTTGCAAAATAAGCATCCACAAGTGCTTCTACACCAGTTATGGTAGTTTTAGAATCGCCAACTTTTGCCACTGTGGTACTTTCGGCTACTTCAACTTTAGTGGCATCGGCTTTAGCTTTTACCGTTTCACTGACAATAGGAGTATTAGAAGGCTGAGTTGATTCATTTTTAGGTGGTTGTTTAGCACCTTCTAAATGCTCATGCGTTTCCTCTTTTCTTTTTTCCTGATAATCTGGATTTCTTACATTAATGTTTGGACTGGCTTTGCTTTCGCCCGAGGCATATGCCGTGACATAATATTCGTGAGTACTGCCTTCGCTAGAATCCCCTTTAGATAAATAGGCGTTGGCTATTTTTTTGAAATCAGCTTTTAAAACAAATTGCTTGTGAGCGACACCTTTGTTTCCAACCAATACCTTTCCTTCGGCAACAAGATTATGTTTGTTGGTATCGCTGTGGCCTTCACCATTTGCGTCATCTTCCCAGAGTGAAACATGTAGATATTCGCCCTTCATTCCGGTAGTTTCGACATGTACGTTTATGGTTTGGCCATAAGCAATTGCTTCTTTAATTGGTTTGTTGTTTATGTCGCTAATTTTTATGCTTAAGATTTCTCTTTTTTCAGAAGCTTCTACATTTACTAAAAGAGCACTTCCGTTATTTAATTCTGGTTCATGAAGATAACCTACCACTTTATATTTGTTGCCAATCGCTTTTTCCTGAAAACGAATTTTACCTTCCTCTTTTTGTAGAACAAGTTCGGGTTTTGCACCGTTTTTCATTAGATACAAATCCCATTTAACTTTGGCTTCGTTTCGATCTCCTTTTGGAGTTCCTTCGTACCATTCGGTAACTTCATAGTTTTCCCAAACACCTACTTTGACTGATTTTTTTCCTCGAATGGTTTTGACACCTTTTTTGTCTTTATCAGTATTATGAAAAGGAATTTTTACTTTATCTCCAGGTTGAATGTCTAATCGATATTTTGGAGCACTAAAAAATCCTCCTCCATAGGGTACGATGTTGATACTTGGATTGGCTTTAACTAAATCATTTTCAGAAACACTGTACTGTGCACAAATACTTTGTGTAGAATCGCCTTTTTTGGCAATATGTATCTTGTAGTCGTTATAGTTACTCATTATCAAAAGAATGATTATCAATTTTCAAATGTAATCTTTTTCTTTCAGAATTTACTTACGTAAAAAATATTTTCAGATGGGATTTTAAAAATCAGTAAGGTTTTCTTTTTTGTCAAAAAAATATTTTTTATCTAAAAAGGACACGTGTTTTGTGACTACTTTTTATTTTTTACAAAAAAAAGACACAAAGAAGAGAATGAAACTGATTAGAAGTAATCAAGCCATTAAAATAAAAACCTCCCAAAATGAGAGGTTTAGTGTAAATTTTTATGTTAGCTGAGCGTAGTCGATGGCAGCCGAGGCTCTCGATGGTAGCTGAGCGTTGTCGATGTTAGCTGAGGCTCTCGAAGCTAGTATCTATACACTATGGCATTAATATTCATTCCTGCACCTACAGAGGCAAAAATGATTACATCGCCTTTATGAAGTTGTTGGTTTTCAATTTCACCTTTTACAATTAAATCATATAAAGTTGGGACAGTGGCAACACTACTGTTTCCTAATTTATGAATACTCATAGG
This sequence comes from uncultured Flavobacterium sp., assembly GCA_946480635.1. Next base: position 2,030 of record CAMLKV010000145.1, on the reverse strand, counting down.
CATCACACCTTCGGGTGGATTTTGTTTGTAAATTTTATAAAAACGCTGAATAATGGCTTCGTCCATTTTTTCGTTGGCTTGATGAATCAATACTTTCTTCACTTCAGAAATATCAATTCCACTTTTGTCTAAACAAGCCGCCATGGCTTTTGGGACATTACTTAGAGCAAATTCATATATTTTTCGACCGTGCATTTTGATGTAACGCACATCAGGGTCATGGTCTTTGTTAAACGAGTTTCCAAAGTATAGGTAATAAGCTTCGTCATGGGTAAACGTAGCGGTTTCATGAGCTAGGATTCCTCCTTCTTCATCTGTTGCTTCTATGATAGTTGCACCTGCACCGTCAGAATATATCATAGAATCTCTATCGTGTATATCTACCACACGCGATAATGTTTCGGCTCCAATCACCAAACATTTTTTTGCCATTCCGGCTTTTATATAGGCTTGCGCCTGAATCACGCCTTCAACCCATCCCGGACATCCAAAAAGCATGTCGTAGGCCACGCACTTAGGATTTTTAATGCGTAAATCAAACTTAACACGAGTGGCTAAACTAGGTAGAATGTCGGTTTGAATAGCTCCTTGTTTCACATTTCCAAAGTTGTGTGCAAAAATGATATAATCTAGTGTTTCAGGATCTATACCAGAATTAGCAATAGCTTTCTTAGCAGCAATGCTGGCAATATCCGAAGTTAACAAATCATTGGTCACATATCTGCGCTCTTCAATACCTGTAATGTCATGAAATTTTTCGGTAATAGTTTCATTGGGCAAAGGAAATGGACTGCCATCGTCGTTTAAAAAAACATGTTTGGCAAAATCTCTATTAGTTACTATTTCGGTCGGAATGTAGCTTCCCGATCCTGTTATTCTAATATTCATGTAGGTAGTTTAAGTTTACACTAAATTAACTATAATATTAACGTATTGTTAGTAATTAGGTTTGTTTTGCTTATTTTTATTAAAAGTGTAAATAAAAAGTTATAAAATTATTGATGCTGTTTTTATTTGGTAGTTTTTTTCTTGATACCATATTATTACTATCAAAATTTCAGAAGTTCAAAACGTGTTTTTGAAAAGTTGCTTATAATCAAGAGGCTTTATGTCGTAAATTTGGGTAAGTATGCGGTTAAGATATCTTTTTTTACTAATTACATTGTCGTGTTTTGCACAGCAGCCTTCTCATTATATTGTGGGTGAGGAGGATTTGGCTGGTACAAACATTTATAGTGTATTGCAAGCAAAGGATAACAGGGTTTGGTTTTCTACAAACAATGGATTATATTCTTATGACGGGGCATTGTTTAGTTCGATTTCTGCTAAAGGCATAAAAGATTTGTCTTTGTTTGGACTTACATTAGATAAAGAAGGTAGAATTTATTGTCACAATCTCAGTGGACAAGTATTGATGGTAGAGAACAATGCGTTAAAAGTCTATTGTCAGATTCCTTCAAATTATATTGCAAGTAGTTTTTTTATCGAATTTGATGATGAGAACAAACTTGTTGTTTCTTGTAAAGATTTGATACGATATAATCCTAAAGCTAAAAAGTTTTCGAAGCTTTTTGATTTTAAAGATGACATTGCTGAAAAACTCGCTCGTGACGAACAGTTCAAAATATATTTTTGGAATGATGAAAAAAAATACCATTTGAGTAAAGGTAATGTTGATGAATCGCTAGAAAAAGTACCGCGACTTTCGCTGATTCAAAATCATGCATATTATAAAAAAGATGGGCAGTTCCTGTATTTTGCCAATTTATCTAACAAAGCGTTTTTGCAAAAAAATGATGGACTACTCAAATCAGTGAGTTATCAAATTCCTAATGATGCGTCGGTGACGTATCGTCCTTTGTTGTCAAACTATAAAGATTTGATTTGGTTGGCAGGGTCCAAAAATGGAGCCTATTGCTATCATACAAACGGTACTCCATTATTTAATAATAATAAACTTTTTAGTGATTATTTTATTTCGGCCTATTTAGAGGATCGCGAAGGAAATGTCTGGCTATGTACTTTTGGAA
>CAMLKV010000144.1 GCA_946480635.1 uncultured Flavobacterium sp. | reverse complement strand
TGACGTCTATTATATGTGATACTCCTGCTGCTATAATTTCTTTTATCGACGGTGAGCGCCAATGGTACAAAGCAAAGGTTGGTACAACAAATAATGAAGTAGCCTATGAAGAAACCATTTGCCAGTATGCTATTTTACAGGATGAAGTTTTAGAGATTTCTAATGCCTTAGAAGATAGTCGACTCATCAATAACCCTCACGTTCGCACAGAAAACGGGGTTCGTTTTTATATAGGTATTCCATTAATTTCAGACAACGGTCACGCAATTGGATCTGTTTGTGCTTTTGACATTATTCCTAAACATCTTCCAAAAAATCAAGTTGAAGCGTTAAAGATAATTGCAAAACAAACCATGCATTTGCTTAATATTTCCAAACAAAATAAAGAACTAACAAGTGAAGTTAGAACTATTTTAGAAGAAAAAATTAGTGAAGCAAAGAAAAAAATTGAAACCACTGAAACAGCTTATAATACTCTTTTCAAAGCTATTGAGAAATCAAATGCTGTAATCGAGTTTTCGCCTAATGGTATCATTGAATCCGTTAATGATAGTTTTCTTGAGATTACTGGCTATACAAGAAAGGAATTAATAGGACAAAACCATGAAATCCTTTTGGATGAAAAGGACAAAAAAAACAATCATCACTTTTGGGAATTACTAAATAAAGGAAAATTTAAATCTGGAAGATTTAAACGTAAGCATAAAGATGGTTCTGCTGTTTGGATTCAGGCATCATACAGTCCTATTTTGAATTCAAATAATGAAGTAATTAAAGTAACTAAAATAGCTCAAAACATAACAATTGAGATAAAAGCTCAAGAGGCACTTGAAAAGGCAAAATTATTAGCCGATGATTTAAATATTCAAAAAGATCATTTTATTGCTAATGTTAGTCATGAGATTAGAACACCAATAAATGCTGTTCTAGGTTTTACAGATTTACTTTTAGATGAAGAAAAAAATGAAAGAAAAATTAATTACTTAAAATCGGTAAAGACTGCTGGAGATAGTTTATTACATTTAATTAATGATATTCTTGACTTGTCAAAAATCGAGGCGGGCATTTTTCAAATAGACCACTCGCCTTTCAACTTATTTGAAACTATAGAAAATGTCTTTTCGATTCTATATTTAAAAGCAGAACAAAAAGCATTAATTTTTTCAAAAATTATAGATCATAATGTCCCAAAACATATTGTAGGCGATAAAAATAGATTAACTCAAATATTAATAAACTTGTTAGGCAATGCCATCAAATTTACTTCAGAGGGTCGAGTTAGTTTAATAGTAACTTTAGAAGATAATTCAACATTAAAATTTGAAGTATCTGATACTGGTATTGGTATTCCGGAGGACAAATTAAAAATAATTTTTGGGCGTTTTTCACAAGCTCAAGAAAATACATCAAGACAATTTGGAGGTAGTGGTTTAGGCTTAAATATTTCGAAACTCTTGGTTGAGAAATTGGGCGGAAAAATAGATGTACAAAGCAAACTAAATTCTGGATCAACTTTTTATTTTAACATGCCTTTTGAATTAAGCTCAGAAGAAAAAATAAAAGAGTCAAAAATTAAGTTTTTACCTAGTGCTAATAAAAATTCTGTGAATGTTTTAATGTGTGAAGACAATGAAATGAATCAAAAATTGATGACTGAAATTTTTTCGAGTACTAAACATAAATTAACCATTGCAAATGATGGAAATGAAGGACTTGAACTACTATCTAAAAACAATTTTGATTTAATTTTAATAGACATTCAAATGCCAAATTTAGATGGTTATCAAACTACAACTATCATTAGAGAAGAACTTAGATTAGAGATTCCTATAATTGCCATAACAGCTCACTCAACAATAAAAGAAAGAGATAAATGTTTAGCAATGGGCATGAACGATTATGTTTCAAAACCATTTAAGAAAGAAGAATTATTTCATAAAATAGAAAACTTGGCTTTTTCAGAAGCAAGTATTAATTTTGATGAGAATAATATTACATCGAAAAAAACTGATTCAGTACTTTCCCTAGAATATCTTGAGGAAATGTCAGCAAATGATGAAGAATTTTTAAAAGAGATGCTTTCACTTTTTGTTACTCAAAGTACTGACAATAAAAATTTGATGATAGAATTTTTAAATCAAAAGAATTTAGTCTCAACAAAAAAAACGGCACATAAACTAAAATCGTCTTTTAGTGTTATTGGAGCTGATGTTTCAATTCTTGATTTTTTTGAAAATTTGAGTTCAGTAAACGAAAAAAATATTGGAACATATTTAAAGCGATTAGAAAAACAACTAACCTCTATTTATATAGAAATTGATAAAATTTTGAAAAAAAATTAATCATGAGAATTGTTATTATTGAGGACGAAGACATGCTTCGTAAATCATTAGCCTTTTTCCTTAAATCTAAAGGCTTTGAAATTGATGAATTTGATAATGGGCTTGATGCAATTGAATTTATAAACATAAATCATGCTCTTATAGATGTAGTCATTACCGATTTGAATTTACCTTTTGCAGGAGGAAAACAAGTTATACATGCCTGTAAACAAATTAAGGATAGTAAAATACAAATTATTGTATTAACCTCTTCGAGTGTTGAAAACACAGAATTGGAAGTATTTGATTTAGGAGCAGATGATTTTGTTTCGAAACCTTTTAGCCCCTCGGTTTTACTAAAAAGAATCGAAAAATTAACTTCATAATGAAGATGCTTTCATTACAAATAAAAAAAATCACTTTAGTAGTATTTCTACTCTCGTATGCTATTGGCTTTACTCAAATAAATGAAGAAAAAGTTTTTAATGAAGCAAAAACCAAAGCGGCTGAACAAAAATATCATGAAGCCATACAACTGATTAATCAACTTTTAATACAAAATCCTAAAAATTTAGATTATAAATTATACTTGGCACAAGTTAATTATTGGTCAAATAATTTTGAGATTTCAAAAAAAATAGCCTCTGAAATAGTTTCTGAAAAACCTGAATATCAAGATGCATATGATTTGTTAATTAAGGTCTATTTTGCCCAAGAAAATTTTTCTGATGTTATCCAAAAAGCCGAAGAAGGAAAAAATAAATTTCCCTTAAATAAAGATTTTTACAATCTGCAACAAGCATTGGCTTATGAAAAAATGAGTAATGATACAGATGCTTTAAATACAATAAAGAGCATTGATACAAATTCATCATTTGCAAAAGATGCTAAATATCTAGAAACTCAAATACTAAAAAAGAAAAAAAATACCGTTGCAGTTGGGCATTTGTTTAGTGATTTTGAGAATTCAGCTTCAGCCATCAACATTACTCATTTAGAATATTGCAGAAACCTAAACAGCAATACTTTTATTGGTCGAATAAACTACGGTAGCTCAAATAATACAAATGATTTTCAAGGTGAAATTGACGCTTATTTAAAAGTAAAGAGTAAAAGTTATTTATATCTCAATTCTGGATTTTCTGCAAATGAGAAAATTTTTCCTCAACATAAATTTGGAGCCGAATATTATCAAGATTTCAAAAAAATTAGTTCATCGCTTGGCTCAAGGTATTTATATTTTGATTCCGAAAACAAAACATTGCTTTTTACTGGTCATTTAGGATTGGCTTTAAACCAATGGAAAATTGAATACCGTCATTATTTGGCTGAAACAAATTCTGATTGGTTTTCATCTAGTATTTTAAATTTTAGAAGAAACTTTGAAACAACAGAATCGTTTGTTCAACTTGATTTACAATATGGCACATTGCCTTATTTTTTCTTAAACAATGCTTCTTTTCAGAGACTAAATGCATTTCGTATAGGTATTAATAGTAAAATCCGAATCGAAAAAAATTATTTCATACAACCAATTGTAATGTTGGAAAGAGAAGAATTCATTCCGGAAAACTATAGAAACAGATTTTCTTTACAATTCATTTTAACTAAACGATTTTAATACTTTGGATTTTTTTAACCGACATTATACTTTTCAGGTAAAACTACTTTTAGTTTTAATAGGGGTATTTTTGGTTGCTTTTATCATATTTTTTACCCTTACTTTTTTAAATCGTTTTAAACGAATTAAGAAAAACGAACTTAAAGAAAAATATCAAAAAGAAATAGATCAACTTTTATTTGAACTACTTTTTGATGAAAACAATTCGGTAAAAGATGTTGCCAGAAAATTCAAAGATGAAATTGTTCCAACAAAACTAGTAAAAAAAATTACGCTTAAATCAATCAATTCTCTTCACAGGAATTATACGGGTGATTTAAAAAAGAGGATAGAAGAATTCTATATCGAATCAAACTTAACAACTTATTCTCTAAAAAAAATAGATTCTTATAACTGGGCAAAAGTAGTTGAAGGTATTAGAGACCTGTCAAATTTAAATTACCAACCTGCTTATGAGATTATTTCTTCAAAATTAAACCACAAAAAAAGAATTGTTCAAAAAGAAGCTTTTATTGGTGTTATTTTACTAAAAGGACTGGATGAATTGGTTAAATTAAAAGATTGTGAATTATATTTAGACGATTGGACACAAAGTAATATTTTATATGTAGTTAAAAGAGATGTTATGACTCTTCCTGGAAAAATACATTTACTTTTTGACTCTAAAAACGAGACTATAATATTATTAGGAGCTAGAATTTTACATTATTTCCAAGCGAAACATTTATTACCACTCTTGGAAAATTATGATACAAAAAATATAAATCCAATTATAAAGGTGAAATTAGAATCAATTATCAATCAATTAAAAAACATACATCAATAATATGACAGGTATTCATTGGTTAGACATAGTGATTCATGTTTTTAATTACTTCATTTTAGGATTTGCCATTTCAGTAATGGTTTCCTATCTGGTTTTGGCCTTTATTTCAGCTTTTGCCTTAAAAGCCTATCATAAAAAAAATCGTTTCGTAAACTACAATGCGCTTTTAGCACTTTCTGATACTCCACAAGTATCTTTAATAGCCCCTGCCTATAACGAAGGTAAAACGATTACTGAAAATGTAAAATCACTGCTATCAATAAATTATAACAATTTTGACGTAATTGTTGTCAATGATGGTAGTAAAGACGATTCGATTCCAATTTTAATTGAAGCTTTTGAACTTGAGCTTACAAACGAACAATATTCACCTCAAATTGAAACTAAAGAAGTTAGAGGTATATATCGTTCTAAAAATCCTTCCTATTCAAAACTTGTAGTTGTAGATAAATTTAATGGTGGAAAAGCTGATGCTCTTAATACTGGAATCAATATTTCAACAAAACCTTATGTAGTTTGCATTGATGTAGATTGTATTATGGATAAAGATGTTTTACTCAAGTTAGCTAAACCATTTTTAGAAAAATCAGAAAAAAGAATTATTGCCACTGGTGGTGTTGTTCGAATTGCCAACTCATGTGTAATTAAATCTGGAAAATTAATTAAAGTAAATGCTCCTGACAATTGGGTTGCACGCATACAAGTCTTAGAATACTTAAGAGCATTCCTCTTAGGTCGTATGGCTTGGTCCAAACTTGATGGTTTACTTTTAATTAGTGGTGCTTTCGGAATGTTTGATCGTGAAATTGTTATTGAAGCCGGCGGTTATAATACCAAAACGGTTGGTGAAGATATGGAACTTGTGGTACGAATGCGTCGTTTTATGATAGATGAAAAAAGAGATTACGCAGTACAATATATTCCTGATCCATTATGCTGGACTGAAGCACCGGAAAGTTATGAGATTTTAAGAAAACAAAGGAGTAGATGGACCAGAGGAACCATGGAAACTTTATGGATACACCGAAAAATGATGCTAAATCCTAAATACAAAATGATCGGGTTAGTTAGTTATCCTTATTGGCTCATGTATGAATATTTGGCTCCAATAATAGAATGTGTAGGTTTACTGATCACACTTTTATTTGTTTGCATTGGAATATTAAATTGGCACTTTTTTGCTCTTTTAGTATTAATGGTTTATGTATTTTCAATTATGTTTTCAATGTTAGCAATATATACAGAAGAAGCAACATTTAGAAAGTACACTACCCTAGCCGATTTACGAAAACTTGTTTTTATTGCTCATCTTGAAGCAATAATCTTTCATCCGTTTACTGTTTATGCAGCCATTAGAGGAAATTGGGAAAAAATCAAAGGGAATAAAGGTTGGGGTGAAATGACCCGAAAAGGATTTAATAAAACCAATTAATAAAAAAATCCCG
>CAMLKV010000143.1 GCA_946480635.1 uncultured Flavobacterium sp. | reverse complement strand
GCCGTTAGTGATGTTACTTTGTAATGCAAACTTGGCAATCTGTCAAATGCATCTTGCCACCACTCTCGCATGGCTTGTTTACCCACAACCAACCCATTAGTTTCTGGTTGTCGTATTTTTAGTTTAGGGCTAAAATGCTTTGCTTCATCATCATAAAGCGATAATAATTTTTCTAATTCTTTTGTGTTAAAGGCTTCGAACCATCTAAAGGCGATTGACTGTAAATTTTCTGGTGTCATAATTAGTATTAAAAAATCCCGAACGTATCGGGATTGTATTTTATTGTATATTTTTCAAATTGATTATTTCTTGATCTGTTAAAAATCTCCAATTCCCTCGTGGTAAATTTTTCTTTGTTAATCCTGCAAAAACAACTCTGTCAATTTTTATAGCATTATATTTTAAATGTTCAAATATGTTACGAACCACTTTTACATTGGCAGTTTTCATTTTCACTCCAATTTCAGATTTTGGCTCTCCATCAATGTATGAAATCTCTTCAACAAAAATTCTGTGATTATCAATTGTAAGTCCTGAAGCAATTTTCTCAAGATCTTCAAATTTTAAATTTCTATCTAACGAAACTTGATATACTTTTGAAGAACGTTGATTAGGAAGTGTGAATTTTCTAACCATATCACTATCATTCGTAAACAATAACAATCCAGTTGTTGTTTTATCCATTCGACCTACTGGCTGAAGTTTTGCTTTTGTAGCATTACGCACTAAATCAAGAACATTGTTAGAATTTACATCCTCATCTTTTGAAGTTGTGAATCCTTTTGGTTTATTTAATAGTATATATTCTTTCTTTTCAGGAATAAGTGTTGCTCCGTCGAAGTTTACTACATCACCGGGTTTTACTTTGTAACCCATTTCTGTAATTACTTCACCATTCACTTTTACATTTCCTGATTGAATATAAATATCTGCATCGCGACGAGAACAAACTCCTGAGTTTGAAATATATTTATTTAAACGGATATCATCAGATTTTTCAGCTTTAACCTGTTTAGGTTTGCTTACAAACGGTCTAGGTTTAGAGAATCCTGGTTTAGTATTATCTTTCTTAAAACCTTCTTTTGCTGCAGCACTTGGTCTTTTACCTCCAGAATTTGATTTCCCTCCAGAATTTGATTTCCCTCCAGAATTTGATTTTCCTGTTGTATTTCTTTTACTATTACCTCTTCCGTTATTCATCTTTCAATATTTTTTGCAAAGATAGGAAATTAAGATTTGACAATTACTTTCTTCTTACTTGGTAAGGATACATCTCGTAAACAGCATTGTCTTCGTTGATTTTATATCCTTGTTCATAGTCTAATTTAGCCTCTTTCATAATCACTTCCGCCTCATCTTTTTTACCAAGTTTATACAAACAAAGCCCTTTGTATGTTTTAAGATCAGAATAATTAGGATATTTTTTCAAAGCTCTATCAAACTCAGCAATTGCGTCTTGATATCTTCCTTGTTCGTATTTTGAAATTCCTAAATAAAACAAAGCTGTATGATGCACCCAATCTTCTCCATTTTTCTTCAACATTTCATCAACATAATTCTGAAGTAATTTTTCAGCTTTAGCAAACTCTGTTAGCTGCAAATAACTCAATGCCATGTAAAAATCAAAAGTATGATCCATAACATAACCATTACCGTACTTCTTTTTGCAATCTTCAAAATCAGTGATAGCTTCTTTATAGGTTTTAGCAAAAATACATTTGATAAAAGCTCTGTAAGGCTGCCATCTTTCTGGATAATAGAATACCGCTTTGTCAATATACTTCATACCAACTTCGTACTTTCTTTCTTTAAAATATGGCATGGCTTTTTGCTGCCACAAATAAGCAATTGTACTATCCTTTTTAAGACCAGCATCGATACAATCTTGCCATTCTTTCATTTGAAAAGTATAATTGTACTTGTGAGCACAATTTGTTAAATACTCTTCTATTATTTTATTCTGAAAATCATTTTTCCCTTCATTTTGACAGTAAAAAACAAAAGGAATTAAAAGAAAAAAGAAAAATCTCATATACGAAGAACTGCTTTACCGTGGATTAAAACAATTGGATTAATTAAAATAATACTAAAAACTCCAGCTACAATTAAAACCTTTAAAGCATTATGAAGATGCACATATTCTGAATGTTCCTTTGACTGCCAAAGCTTTATCAAGAAACTTATCATGGCCATAAATGCCACATAAAAGTAAATATCCATGTAGCCCACATCAAATTTTTCAATTAAAATATAAACTGGTATTACTGTGGAAATTGTTAAAATGGTAATGACTTGTTTTGATATTTTTTCTCCAAAACGAACTGGTATAGTTTGATAGTTATTTGCAATATCACCTTTTAAGTTTTCTAAATCCTTAATCATTTCGCGAATTAAGATTAAAAGAAACAGGAATGTTGCATGAGCAAAAATTACATGATAAAAGTTTTTGAAATACAATAAAATTCCAAAGAAAGGAAGAACTGCTAATAGCGATGCGGTAAGGTTTCCAATTATTGGGTATTTTTTTAATTTGTGAGAATAAAACCAAATCAGAAAAATATATACAGCAAAGAACAAAGCTGCTCTAAAAGAAATAATAAAGGCTAAAGCTGTAGCTAAGAAATTGAGTCCGAAATAAACCTGAAGTTTTGTTTTTTGACTTACTAACCTATCCAACATTGATTTGTTAGGACGATTAATTAAATCCTTTTCAGAATCATAAAAGTTATTGATAATATAACCCGAAGCAATAGTCAATGTTGAAACAAAAACTAAAATAAACAAACGCCAATCAAGGATTACATCAAGCGCTCTTCGCTCTGGAGCTAGTATAAATATCGAAGATAAATATTGCGCTAAAACAATAATGGGAATATTATAACCACGTACCACAGAAAACAAACTGAAAATTTTCATCAGTAATAATTTTGTCTTCCTTGTAAGCATGGTTTATTATAATTTGAAAGTGATTACACTTTCGAAAATAAAAATTAAAACTGATAAACTACTTCCAGCTTATAATCTTTTAACGATTCTTTAGCTTTTGCAAAGTCTTGAGCAAAACCAAGAATATAACCTCCTCCGCCAGAACCACACAATTTCAAATAGTAATCATTTGTATCGATTCCGCGTTGCCAAACTTGGTGAAAATGCTCTGGAATCATTGGTTTAAAGTTATTCAAAACAACTTTTGACAGCTTTTTTGTATTTGAAAAAAGAGATTTCATATCACCGTGTAGAAAGTTTTCTACACACGCATCTGTATACTTGATAAACTGAGACTTAAGCATTTTACGGAAACCTTCTTCTTTAAGATTTTCCATAAATATATTTACCATTGGTGCTGTTTCACCAACCATTCCTGAATCAAGCAAAAAAACAGCCCCTTTACCATTAGCACTTTGCGTAGGAATTCCAGTAGCCTCGATATTATCTTTTGAATTAATCAAAATTGGAATGCTTAAATAACTGTTTAAGGGATCTAATCCTGAACTTTTCCCATGGAAGAAAGATTCCATTTGTGAAAAAATTGCTTTTAACTGCAACAATTTTTCGCGAGTTAAATTTTCAAGAACTGTTATTTTATTATTTGCATATTTATCATAGATAGCAGCAACCAAAGCACCGCTACTTCCCACTCCGTATCCTTGTGGAATACTTGAATCAAAATACATCCCATTAGCAACATCAGCTTTTAAAGCCGCCATATTAAATGTCACTAATTCAGGTTGTTCTGATTGTAATTCTTCCAAATAAGTTGCAAAACGATTAAGACTTGTATTGGATTTGATTGCTTCAGCAGAAGGATTCTCTTCAATCTTTAAAGCTCCGTTGTAAAAATTATAAGGAATAGCCAACCCTTTAGAATCTTTAATGATTCCATACTCTCCGAAAAGTAGAATTTTTGAGTAGAATAGAGGTCCTTTCATATTCTTAAAAGTTAACAGTCTCGGTTTACAGTTATAAAGATACAAATTAAATTGACATAGCACCATGTCCAATTTCGTCACAAATATATTGACCATTTTGACAATAGCCAACTAATTCACTCTTAATAAACTCTAAAACTTTTTCTTTAGTATATTCAGGGTATAAAACATGTACGTTTGCACCTGCATCTAGCGTAAAACAAACTGGAGTTTGTGTCTCATTTCTGAATTTCCAAATTTTATTAATTATTTCTAAAGTATTAGGTTTCATCAAAATAAAATAAGGCATAGAAGTCATCATCATCGCATGCAGTGTTAAAGCTTCGCTTTCTACAATTTTGATAAATTCATCAACATTTCCATTTTCTAAAATGGATTTAATTTTAGAAAGATTTTCATGAGCCTGCTCAAAACGTTTTTCAGCAAACGGATGGTTATGCATTAAATCATGCCCCACTGTACTTGAAACTTGTTTTTCTCCTTTGTCGACCAATAAGATGGTATCTTGATAGTTTTTAAAATTTTGATGAACATTGTGAAATTCAACTCCAAATAAATTTGAACTTCCCACAACTTCTTTGTGCTCTCCCCAAACCACAACATCACCTTTTATACTTCGGCAAGCACTTCCTGAACCTAAACGTGCCAAAAAAGATGCTTTTTGATAAAAATATTCTTCTGTAACTGTTGGGTTCAATGCTTTTTCCAAGCTCATCACATTCATTGCCAATGCAGCCATCCCTGAAGCTGAGGATGCAATTCCTGAACTGTGTGGAAATGTGTTTTCTGTATCAATTGTAAAATGAAAATCTTTCAAATATGGACAATACTCAAAAATACGTTCAAAGAATTTTTGAATCTTAGGTTTAAAATCTTCTTTCGGTTTCCCTTCAAATAACAAATCAAATGAGAAATTACCATCATTGATTTTTTTGACAAAAACCATTTTAGTAATTGTTTTGCAATTATTTAAAGTAAAACTTATTGATGGATTTGCCGGAAGTTGACTCCCAATTTTTCCCCAATATTTAACTAATGCAATGTTACTTGGCGCACTCCACTGAAAATTTCCATTTTCAACAGACAACATATAATTTGAAGCTATAAAATCTTTTTCAGAAATCATTGATTGTGAAATTTGCGCAAAGATACTTTTTTTGTTTAGGAATGTTTATTTTTACTGTGAAACAATTTAAACAAAAGATATTTTGAAAAACAGCAATTGGATTAAGATAGTACTATCAGTAGTAATTTGTCTTTTAATTGGATTTCTATCTAGTATACCCACTCGTGAAAGCATTTTAAATTGGTATCCAACAATAAACAAACCTTTTTTTAATCCCCCGAATTGGATTTTTGCACCTGTTTGGACAATTTTATACATTATGATGGGAATTTCATTTGGAATTATTTGGAATAAACACTCAAAAGAAAACACCTCAACAAAAAACGCAATATACCTATTTGTATTACAACTTCTTCTAAATGGACTATGGTCTTTGTTATTCTTTGGATTAAAAAATCCATTATTAGCATTTATTGAAATTATATTGCTTCTGTTATTGATTTTTGAGACTATTAAATCATTTAAAAAAATTGATTCAAGCGCTTGGAAACTATTAGTACCATATTTAGCATGGGTTAGTTTTGCAACAGTTCTAAATGGAAGTATTTGGTATTTGAACAGATAATATTAAAAATTTCAATTGTAAAATAACAAATTCCAAAAAATTTTATGACAAATTTCGCTTACTTATACTGCTTTTTCATTCGTCACTAGTAATTCACAAACAAAAAGTGACAGTTTAATGGGGTATTTTAAAAAATGCAGACAAAATACTGCTTACTATTCATAAGGACTTGTATCAAATAACAAAGAAACAAATCAGGAAAATATGAAGAAATTAATATTATGTAATGATACTAGGACTATAAACGCAACAAATAAGAAAATTTGATTAACTAATTCAAACCTGAAAAAAAAGAGGTTCTAAAATAAGAACCTCTTTTTTCACTTAATAAACAAAAATATTTTTTGTTACTTCTATAATCAATTATTCTTTTACGAATTTTTCTCTTTTTACACCTTTATTGGTTACGATTTCAAGCACATAAATTCCTTTTTTCAAATTAGCAACTTCCAAAGATTGTTCAGAAGCTAATCTTTTGTAAGATTCTGTTTTTTGAGCTGTATTTGAATAATCTAAAATTGAAACCGAAATAATTTTTTCGTCATTTGCTAATTTTACATTTACCACATCTTTTGCAGGATTAGGGTAAACTACAGCAGCAGTT
>CAMLKV010000142.1 GCA_946480635.1 uncultured Flavobacterium sp. | reverse complement strand
TTCGATTCCCGTCCCCGCCGAAATACTTTTGCTTTTTTAATAAATGTTTTTTTGAAAAAATCGATTAATTTGAAAAAAACGAAAAATTAAATAGAAATTTAAAAAAATTAAAATAAATATAAAAAGTTTTAAAAAAAATTGATAAAAAATTCGAAACATATAACAGTGGTTTGAACTTTGACAAATTTGGAGTCGAAGTTAAATTTCCTGCCAAACCAGGAGAAACAAAGCAATCGTCATTGAACCTAAATTTTGATAATATTTATCATGATGGTAAAGGTTATACCAACAATAAAATTGATAAAACGGAAGTAAAATCGAATGTTAATATTGCAGGCTTTGCTTCGAAACTTACTAAATCAGAATTTTTAATAAAATCTAATAAACTGGTTGCCTTGAATTTGTCAGGTAGTTTGTATGTACCTTTCTTAAATGACTGGGCTGGGTTAAATATGTCTATTGATAATGAAAAGATACAAGAGTCAAATATTAGTTTTGATTATAATAAAAAGTATTATCTAACAAAAAGTCAATCGGGAAGTTATGCTTATGTTAAAATATCTTTGGGACGTTTAGAGGGCAATGCTATTGTTATTCAACCAAGTCTTACCATAAAAAATTCAGAGAACAAAGGTCTTGAGACAGAAAATATGAGCATGTGTGATTTGTATATTAATGGAAACGGTACGGTTTCGTATGATTCAAACTTCAATCTAAATTCTGAATCAACTTGTGAAGGCTCAAAAAAATGGGCAACGTATTATCGATTTAGCTATGGTATTGATAAAATGAAAATCAAACGAAATAGTGTTAAAACAGATGCCCAATTTTTATTTACTGGTGAAGTAATTCTAGGAGAGAAAATAGCGACCTCTAACAAAAAAGAAATGGGCTTTTTGTATCATGGTAAAGAACCTAATCCTAATACATTTGATTATACAGTAGATTATAATGCAACAAATCCTAACAATATAAATGTTGGGACGGGAGTTCCTAAAGCACCAAAAGGAGTTTTTAAAGGGCCTAGTTTTGAAGATGAGCATTATATTTCTGCCATTGAAAATAATATCGAAATTTCAGATGACGGATCGGCGATAAATGGAGGTTATGAAGATGGAGCTCAAAAATTTGGTGGAGGATTCAAAATCAAAACAAATGATCCTACTTGGGGTAATTATTTTGAATTAGGCGGTTATTATGAAGCTAAAGAGCCTAATACTAAAGAATTGGAAGCTAAAATGGTTCTTGGGAAAACATTGGCTAGTAATGGAAAGTATACTTATTGGTTTTTCTCATTCAAACAAAAAAACATAGTGCAAATCCCAATTGTTCCAGGAATATTAGAAGCTAATGGTTTTGGAGGAAAAACATATTATCATATTCAACCAACATACAACAATCTAGGGCAAATTACCGATATGGTTCCTAATAAGTCATATTCTTTAGGAATTGCAGCCGAAGCAGATGTTAGAACAGCTTATGATCAAGGAGCAACAGTACATGGTCATGTGCAGATAGTTACTCAATTTAAAGGTTGGAGTATAGATGGGATTGATTACTATATAAAAGGTGATGCAATTGCTCAAAACAGTGACAGTAATGGTTTGTTACAAGCTCGTTTGAACGGTAAATTGAACTGGATGGATAAATATTTGGATGGTCAAGGGCAAATTTGGGGAGGAATCAAAGATATTGTCTGTATTAACGAAGGAGCGGCTAATGAGGATGCAATTAGTTTCCATTTTGGTGCCGATGATTTTTACCTGAATGTAGGAAGTCAGGAAGCACCAATTACCGCAGAGGTAATGTGTGGAAGCGGATTTTCAACAGGAGTGTGGTTAAATTTTGATACTAAAAGAGTGGCTCTTGGCTTCAATAATCATTACGATTCAGGTTGGCAAGGTCTTGACTTAGGAATTGCTTCTGCAAAAGGACGTCTTACATCAGATTTAGGTGCTTCATTAAGCGTTGCTTATTCTCCATTTCAGGCAACGGGTTCAGCTTGGTTTAATGGAAGAGCCTATGGAAAAGGGTGTGTAGATTTTTGGGCATTTGATGGATGTATTAGTGGAAGTTGTGGGGTATCTGCTAACTTAAATGTTTCCATGCCAAACCCAGTGGTTTTTGATGGTAGTGTGGTATGTGATGTACATCGTTGGATTCCAAATTTTACGCTACACGCTCGTTGGGCATCTAACGGAGGATTCAGCATCAGTTTATAACAGATTTAAAAAAATAAGCAATGAAAAAGATATATATATGTAGTGTTCTGTTCTTGATGTCTTGCGTTATGAATGCTCAGGAATACAAATTATTTGGCGCTTCGACAAGTAATAAAGTACAGTTAAAATGGATGTCGAAAAATTTGAAAGGAAATACCTCTTTTGATATTTTTAGAAGTGAATCGGGTAGTTCTTGGCAAAAATTAAACAATGGACCAATTGTTCCTTCTCCTGTAATTACAGAAGCAGAATTGAAGTCGCCTAAAAATCAATTTCCTAAAGACAAATCCTATGAGTTTTACATTAAAAACAAAAACTCTAAAGAAACAGTTCCTAATAAAAAGGACTATGAAGCCTATCAATTGTCTTTAGCGGCTATTTTTGATAGCCAAGTGGCTAAACATTTAGGGATTTATTTTGAGGATAATTCAGCTGTGAATGGCAAAAAATATAACTACAAAGTAGTCGATGCTCAATCTGGGAAAGAACTTTCTATTTTAAACGGATTGGTTGCTGGTGAAGTTCCTTTGGCTCCTGAAAACTTTAAAGGAATACAGGAAAAACAAAACGTAAAGTTATCATGGAAGAACAATGAAGATTTTATGGGATGTAATATTTACCGAAATGGAATTAAAATCAATTCAGAGCCAGTAATGGCAAACTTAGAAAAGTCAGGTTATCAAATTGGTTATGTTGATGCAAATCTGGCGGAAGGAAGTTATGCCTATGTTATAAAAGGGATTACTTTTTTAAACACCGAAAGTCAAGCTTCTTTAGAAATAAAAATTGAAGTAAAAGACGCAACACCACCATCAGTAGTAAAAGGTTTTAAAGCAGAACGTAAAAACGATGAGGTTGTTTTAGTTTGGCAAGCGTCTAAAGACAAAGATTTGTCTGGCTATAATGTTTTAAAAAGTAATGATAAAGGAAAAACATTTACAAAAATCAATACACAATTAATTTCTGATCCTAAATATGTAGAGAAATTAGATGAAGCTTCATCAGGAACTTTTCAATATCAAATAGAAGCTGTAGATAAATCTAATAATACAAGAAAATCTGTTCCTGTTAGTGTTTTTGTGCCAGATCATAATGCACCTGCAATGCCTAAAGAGATGACTTCAAAATCAGAATCAGGAAAAATTACCTTGTCATGGCAAGCAAACAATGAAAAAGATTTAGCTGGTTATCGCATTTATCGTGGTTTAAAAGATGATGACGAAAATGAAATGTTACTTTTAAATGTTACGCCGCAAACTCAAACTAATTTTGTAGATACCTTTAATGAAAAAGCTGGAACAAAATTTATTTACAAAGTAACGGCGGTAGATAAAGCCTTCAACGAAAGCCCTCAGGCAGCTTTGTGGGTGCAATTGCCAGATGTAGTTCCTCCAGCTGCACCTTTCTTACATGAAGCAACTTATGAGAGAAATCAAATAAATCTAAAATGGGATGCTGTTATTAACGATGCAATTCTTGGTTATGATGTCTATAGAGTTTTTGAAGAAAGAGAAGAAAAAATTAACGCAGAGCCTATTACATCAACAAATTTTAGTGATACTGAAAATTCTAAAAGAGGAATTTTACACTATTATATCAAAGCAATAGACTCGGCTAAATTAGCATCAAAGCCTTCTAATAGAATTGCCTTTACTACAGCTAGTTTTGGTAATAAAGATTTGAAAATAGCGCTTTCTCAAGATATAAGGGCAAAAAAAGTAACTATAAGTTATGAGGGTTTAAATTCAGAAGAAATTCAGTCAATGAAACTTTTTAGAAAAAGTGATGACTCAGGTTTTGTTAGAATCCCATTTGTGGTAAATCAAAATGGAATCACTGATGAAACATCTGAAGAAAATAAAATTTACGAGTATTATTTGGAAGTTCTCACAAAAGATGACATAAAATTAAAGTCACAAAAAACATCTATAAATAATACATTTTGAACTATGTTTTTAAGTTATAAAGCTATTGATAAAACTGATTTGTAAGGTATCGCTCTTTTAAAATATTATGTTACTTTTGTTCTACAATTAATTAAAATTATAAAAATGGCACAAGCAATAACAGATGCTACTTTTGAAGAAGTAGTATTACAATCAAGCAAACCAGTATTGGTAGATTTTTGGGCAGCATGGTGTGGTCCATGCCGTATGGTAGGTCCAATCATCGATGAAATTTCTACAGAATACGATGGTAAAGCTGTAGTAGGAAAAGTTGATGTTGATGCAAACCAAGAATTTGCGGCTAAATATGGAGTTCGTAACATTCCTACAGTTCTTATTTTTCAAAATGGAGAAGTTGTAGGGCGTCAAGTAGGTGTTGCTCCAAAAGATACTTATACAAAAGCTATTGATGCATTATTGTAATCAGTAGAAATAAAATTGAAAAGACCTAACGTTAGTTAGGTTTTTTTTTATGTATTTTTGAGTTATGAACCTCGAAAATCAAATAGAAAAAATATCTAGTTTTCAGCATTTAGAGCTTTTGGCAAACCAAATTGTTGAAGGATTTATTTCTGGAATGCATAAGTCACCGTTTCATGGTTGCTGAACATAAAATATACAATGCTGGAGAAAGTACAAAACATATCGATTGGAAACTCTATGCTAAAACAGACCGTCTCTACACTAAACGATTTGAGGAAGAGACAAATCTTCGTTGTCATTTGATTATTGATAATTCATCTTCAATGCATTATCCTAAGCTTGCTTCAAATCAGCTTTTTTATGAAAATAAAATTGGTTTTTCAGTTTTAGCCTCAGCTGTATTGATGAACTTGCTAAAAAAACAGCGTGATGCAGTAGGATTGAGTGTATATTCAGATTCGTATGAATACTATGCTCCTGAAAAAGGAAGTGATAGACATCACAGAATGTTATTGCATAAATTAGAGAATTTACTTGAATCTAATGGTTCAGCAAAACAAACAGATACAATTACCTATTTGCATCATATTGCAGAGAAAATGCATCGTCGCTCGATGATAATTTTATTTACTGATATGTTTCAGGGCGCAGATGATGAAAAACTCTTTAAAGCCTTACAGCATTTAAAACACAACAAACATAAAGTAGTTCTGTTTCATGTGTTGGATAAAAAAAGAGAGTTGAATTTTAATTTTGATAATTCCCCTAGAAAATTTATTGATCTCGAGACAGGAGATGAAGTCAATTTATTTGCAGAAAACATAAAAAAGGATTATGAAAAATTGGTAAAAAGCTACTTTGATAAAATTGCCAATACCTGTGCAATGTATAAAATTAAGTATGTCCCAGTTTATGTTGATGAAAAATTTGAAAAAATCATGACGACATATTTGGTTGAAAAACAAAGATTTGGATAGTTGGGATGAAAATATTTTAATTTTTTTTTCAAAAACACTTGCGAAAATGAAAAACGGTTGTATATTTGCACTCGCAATTAAGCACTGGTTTGGTAGTTCAGTTGGTTAGAATACATGCCTGTCACGCATGGGGTCGCGGGTTCGAGTCCCGTCCAGACCGCCAGAAAAAAGAGGAAGCTCCGTTAAATACGGAGCTTTTTTGCCCTCTTAAGATATTTAAGATTAGTTGTGTTGTTTAGTTCCGAGTAAAATCGGAATGGTTTAGTAGTTAGACCAATGAAAAGCTTTCCATTTGATTGGAGGGCTTTTTTATTTTTAGGGCATTTATGTTTTACGTTTATATTATTTATTCAAGATCGAAAGATGTTTATTATAAGGGATTTACTTATGATTTGAAAGCTAGACTACTTAAGCATAATTCTGGTGAAAGTAATTATACATCTTCTACTTCAGATTGGGAATTGGTTTATTCGGCTTCTTTTGTTACTAAAGCTGAAGCTTTAAAGGAAGAAAAAAGATTGAAAAGGCTAAATAGAACATCAATAGAAAAACTTATTCAAAAATAAATCGGAATGGTTTAGTAGTCTCGTCATTAGACGAGATGAAAAGCTTTCCATTTGATTGGAGGGCTTTTTTATTTTTACGTCAGTTTGTTCCTTGAGGTGTTT
>CAMLKV010000141.1 GCA_946480635.1 uncultured Flavobacterium sp. | reverse complement strand
TTGCTGCTAGCTGTTATGGCTATTTACCTGAAGAAAACAACTTAATCGTTGATTTAATCATAACTCGATTAGGGCTTAGAAAATTTAAAAATTATAACTGGAACGGATTATCTTCTGGATATAAAATGCGATTCGAATTGGCAAGAATGTTATTGAGAAAACCTAAAGTTTTACTTATAGATGAGCCTCTGGCAAACTTGGATATTTTAGCGCAACAAACCATTTTAGATGACTTTCGAAATATTGCCAACTCAGCATTTAGACCAATTGCAATTGTATTAAGTTCACAGCAATTGTATGAAGTAGAAAAAACTTCTAATCAGGTAGTTTTCTTAAAGCAAGGAAGTCAACGAAATCTAAAATCGGAAGAATCTCAGGAACATCATTTTATAATAGAATTTGAAACTACTGAATCATTGAGTATTGTTAATGAAAAATTGGCAAAACTTAATTTGGTTTCATTGGAACAAAACGGTGGGACTTTAATTGCCTCATTTCCTTTAGATGTAACTATAAATGATTTTATGAAAGTTGCCATCAATGAAAACATTCATATAAATTACTTAAGAAACATTACTCATTCAACTAGAAGATTCTTCATCAAATAATATTACTCATGTTCAATAAAATTCAAAAACAATTACTTTTAAAATATCCTTTACTATGGAACACAAAATTTGTTCCGATGGTTTTTATTGGGGCATTAATTAACCTATTATATTTTTTCATTGGATATGTTGATGGTGGCATTAATTTTAAGGAACGTTATGATTCTGACTTAGATTTTACCTTCTTTAGTTTTTGCTTTCTTATATCTGTTGTATTAATTATTTTATGGCTGGTTAATTATTTCAGAAACAATTCACTTAAATCATTCTATCCCAAAAGCAAATACAGTTTATTTTACGAATGGATTCAAATTTTAATCATAGTTTTATTATTAATTGGTTTTTTCTTTCCATTTGAAATAGGAAGAAAACTTCATAAACAAAGTTATATAACTGAAGACGTTGCCAAAAAAAGATGTGATATAATCTCAAAAGCTGACTTTTTCATTGACGGAAGTTTTGGAGAAGCTGAAGTAGACTCTATTAACTCAGTTTTTAAAGATACAGTTATAAATGGTGAGCCAAAATATGTAAATATTGTTTATAAAGATTATATAACAATTTTAGGCCGAAAATATGGAGCCACTTCACTAATAAACAGAAACGTTCGAGGGTTTTCCTTTTTTACAGATGTTGAAGATTCTCTTCGAAAAGTTGAAGTTCAAAAAATTCTTTTTAAAGACAAAAAAGATGAAGTAAAAAAAATAATGTCTGATTATATGTCGATTGTAAAGGAACATGAACTACTTACAAATTTCACTAAAGAAAAATGGTTTGATATAACATACAATGCTCCTGATTTTAAGAAATATGAACTAATTACACCTTACAAACCTAGTGACAGTACAGATAGTTACTACTATAATGATTATGTTGAGCCCGCATATGCAACTACTGCTGTTGCAGATTATGAAGCAAAAAAAGAATATTCGAAATACTTTATTGAACAAAATACTCTTGCTCACAACTATCAAGAAATAGCAAAAGCCTATGTCAATTCTATTTTTACGCAGGATACCTTACTTCCTTTTTTCTATTTTGGATTTGGAATTTCGTTACTCATTTTTTCTTTTAGAGTTACCTCAGGAAAAAGCTGGCTTATTGCCGTTGTAGCTTTAGGTGTTTTAAACTTGATTCTAGGCATTTTTTCAGCATTGAGCGGTGAATTCATTACTTATACAATCTTGATGATTTTATTTATTGCAATTGCTATAATTTATTATTCATCAATTTTAATATCAAAGAAAAATCAGAAAATTTCAAAAATTGTTCTCAACCTTTTGCTATGGTTATTTGGTGCATTAATCCCTTTAGTATATGCAACTTATCAAGAGATGTATAGAAAATCCATTGAATATGTAAATGATTACTATTATGATCCACATTATGAATTTTTAAGAGACAATTTCCCTACAATGCTTACAGTAAATTTAGTAATGGTTTTTATTGTAATGTTCTTTTTGTGTTCATCAATTAGAAAATGGAAAGGAATAGCAGAAGAATAAAAAAAGAAAGGGTTTAGAAACGTTGATTACTAAACCCTTTTTAATTGATGATTTTTACGGTTATACTTATTATATGTGACATTTGTTAAAGAATAGGTTAATTTGAAAACTAGATCCCTGCAATAATTTCTCCATTAGGATGCACAACTAGTCTTTTAACATCATTATCTTTTTTAATTTTTAGGTTGTATTGTTTTTTTAGAACATCACCTTCTGCCTGAGTGTATAAAAATTTATCTTTTACAATAGTCCAACCAGGAAATGATTTATAAACAGAAAATATAACTGGTCTGGGTAATTTAACATTATCATATTTTTCAACAACTCTAACTAATTTACCTGTATCGTTATATGTAGCAACAAGCGACGCCTTATCGGTTTCAAAAAAAACTAAATATTCGTCATGTCCCTCGTAATCTTTACCAATATTATATCCAACAAACTTATCCTGCATTTGTCTAACTTTAGCATCTGGATTTCTGTCTGGTAGATAAACAGAAAAATCTTTTCCTGCGCTTTTAATAACGACTGCAGGCAATTCATCAGGTCTCATTTCATCGTCTTGAATAGTCTGCGCGTTTAACGTCAAAGTAAAACCCACCAGAGCTACAATACTAAATACTAACTTCATAATTACAAAATTTTAATTAAACAACTAATAAAAAATTATCTTTAGTATTAATCATAAGGCTTGTTTTTACTTCCCCTTTTTGTTACGTGATTAATAACTTAAAGTCTTAAAAAAAGTTTTTGGAATAGGGTTTCTGAAAGATGGATGGGGATAAATTCGATTACGTAAAGTTAACTCTATAAAGGATTAGGTATTGTTAATCATTTCTATAAACAATGTTAATTATTTAAACCATTTTTTAATAGTTTAAATCGTTACTTTTGGATAACTTAAATTAGTTAGAAATTGATACATAAAATTCTTCATAATAATATTCTGGTTGAGATTAATTCTTTAGGTGCCGAGTTAATTCAGTTTTCTAAAAACGGTTTGAATTACATTTGGAGTGTAGATGATACGTTTTGGAACAAAACATCTCCAATTTTATTTCCCATTGTAGGAAGACTAAAAAATGATTCATATTCTCTCAATGGAATAAATTATAAAATGGATAGACATGGTTTTGCCAGAAACTATGACTTTAAAGTCCTAAATAAAACCGAAAACTCAATTAGCTTTACTCTTACTGATAATGATGAAACACTTTCTCACTACCCATTTAATTTTCAATTAATAATAACTTATACCATTAATACAAAAGGTTTAACTATTGCTTATACAGTAAAAAACAATTCAGAAGAAGTAATGCCTTTCTCAATTGGTGCTCATCCAGCAATAAATATTGATTCAGGATTCGATAACTATTCAATCCTATTTGAAAATGATTCTGAGCTAATAAGCCACGAGTTGGAAAACGAAAATTTTTCTGGAAAAACTAATCAAATCAAACTTCAAGATAAATCCCTAAAATTAGATTATAATTTGTTTGAAAAAGATGCAATAGTATTAAAAAACTTTGAATCAAATCATTTAACAATTTATAAGCACAATAGTCCATTTATAAAAATTAGCTTTGATAACTTTCCACATTTAGGAATTTGGACTAAAAAAAATGCTCCATTCTTGTGCATTGAACCATGGCAAGGATATGCTGATAATAAAAACACTACTGGAGATTTAATAAAAAAAGAAGGAATGCTTCATTTATCACCAAATGAAGAAAAAAACTTCTCAATATCATTTGAAATACAATAACATTATGAATACAATTTCCTTTTTACCTTTTCAAAATTTAGAATCAGAAAGATTACTTCTGAGACAAATAACAGATGATGATGTTAATGAAGTTTTTGAAATGAGAAGCAATCCAGATGTAATGAAATTTGTACCCAGACCGCTGGTAACAACAAAAGAAGAAGCGTTGGCACACATTAAACTGATACAAAATAAAATTGAAGAAAACGAAGGCATTAATTGGGCTATCACGCTTAAAGGAAATCCAAAACTTTTAGGTATTATTGGACATTATAAAATTTCATGGGAAAACTTACGATCTGAAATTGGCTACATGTTACTGCCTGAATATCAAGGTATGGGTATAATTTCTGAAGCTGTTAAACTTCTTATTGATTATGGTTTCAATACAATGAAAATGCATTCATTAGAAGCAGTTATAGACCCAAGAAACCAAGCATCTGCAAAAGTATTAGAAAAAAATAATTTTGTACTTGAAGCACAATTTAAAGAGGATACTCTGTGGCAGGGAGAATGGCTTGACACCAATATATATTCTTTACTAAATAAAAATTGATGATAAAACGTTTTGTTTTTCTACTGCTTCTTTTGAGTTTTAATGTTTTGCATTCACAAACTTATTTGAAAATAAACGGAGTAACTGCTTTTGCTTTAATTCCTAATATTGGTATTGAAACAACTTTAAAAAATCACTTAAGTTTTCAAGCCGATGTTTCTGCATCTTTTTGGAAATCAATTAATGGTGGACCTTTAGAGTTTGTTATTATCACTCCTGAAATCAGATATCATATAAACAAAGACAATCAAGGAATCTATTTTGGAGGTCATATCGCAGGAAGTACTTTTAAACTTCAAAAATGGAACTATGCAGAAACACAATACTACCAACAGGGTTATAACTATATGATTGGTGCTACAGTAGGATATCAAAAAAAAATATCAAACAAGTTTTTAATAGACATTTTTGTAGGTGGTGGTAATCAACAGGCTTTTTACAAAGGATTTTCTTTAGAAACTGGCGAAAGAGTTGAAAAAGCACATGACTATAACAAGAGTGGTGAATGGCTTCCTTATAGAGGCGGAATCATGTTTAGCTACATAATAAATTAAAAAAGCCATCATAATTGATGGCTTTTATTTTTATATTTTATTTACTGCACAGCTAATAATGCATTTGGCATTCCATAACCAAATTCTGAATGTTTATTGGGATATAAATGTGATGTTTGTTTCATTTTATTTAAAACTTGATCTCTTGTCCATGAAGGATTTTTTGCCCATACTAACGCTGCGATACCTGCCGTTGTAGCAGTGGCAACAGATGATCCTCCAACATAATTTCCTTGACCATCATAATAGCTATTTACAGGTATTGTACTTCCTGATGGACGCTCCATCATAATTGTAAAGTCAATTTTGTCTCCTGTATGACATACATCACATTTTTGATATGTAGAAGCCTCTTTAATACCTGTTACTGCAACAGTTTCAGCCATCCAAGCTGGAAAAATCACACCTACAAAATTTGTAAAACTTGTTGATGTTCCACCAGCACAAAAAATTAATTTCCCTTTTCCATAAGCATATTTAACTCCATCTTCAATTTTTCCAACAGAAAAAATATGTCCCATCGACATAGAAATAATCTTTACATTTGAATTATTTGCTAATGCCGTAAATGCATTCTTTACTCCATTTTGCTCATGATAGCCGTCTAAAACAACATTTGAAGCCGCTCTATAAGCAATTAAATTGGCATTATAAGCGACACCTACAGGTTGTCCAGCATTATTTCTCGGTGCAGTAGCAACAGAAGACATACTTGTTCCATGTCCACATTTATCATTTACACCATCAGTGCCTGTGCTCCATGGCCAAACGGAATCTACATATACTCCATAGCGTTGTACTGTTCTTCCAGATGAATATCCACTATTAAAACTTGCATTTAAAAGAGAGTTAGCTGTAGATGCTCCTGTATCAACAACACCAATAGTAACACCAGCTCCAGTACTATAATTCCAAGCAGCAGGAATATTATGATTATTAAATGCCCAAGGTAATTTTGCATTAGGTGCAATTGTTGTGTAATCAGATGAAGATATTGCTGAAGAACTTAATCCACAACCAGAGTCCGATTTTTGATATACCATTCCTTTATTTTGGAAATATCTAAAATCAGATGGCTCCACATATCTTATGAAATTATTTTTTCTAAGTGCAATAATTGTTTCCTGATTTTCAATGACTACATCGATTAAATTCAAGAAAGGATCTGATGAAATTAAAAAGTCTTTAGATGATTTTCCCTCATACTTTTCAATAATTTGAATAATAGTATTTTGATATCCTTTACTACTAATTGATTTACTACGATCAAAATCATTTTT
>CAMLKV010000140.1 GCA_946480635.1 uncultured Flavobacterium sp. | reverse complement strand
GTTGGTGTTGTTTTTACCATATAAAAGGTTGCAACTATAACAACAGCTAAACCACCCAAGCTCAACCACTTATTTTTAATTAAAAACTGAAGACTTTTTACATATTTAGCAGTCAATTTATTGAAGCCAGTATTGAACCCAATAAAGAATTTTTCTTTGAAATTTTTGGTTTTTTTATCTTCATGATGATGGTCGTCATGTGGAACGTCTTTTAAAAACAATGCAGCTAAAGCTGGACTTAAAGTCAATGCATTTACAGCAGAAATTACAATGGCTATTGCTAATGTAAAAGCAAATTGTCGATAAAAAACACCTGTTGAGCCTTCCATGAAACCTACCGGTAAAAATACCGCAGACATCACCAAAGTAATAGAGATAATCGCTCCAGTAATTTCACTCATCGCTGAAGTTGTTGCTACTTTAGCTGATAATTTTCTGCTATGCATTTTCTCATGTACCGCTTCGACAACTACAATGGCATCGTCAACTACAATTCCGATAGCTAATACTAAAGCAAAAAGAGTTAATAAGTTTACAGAGAAACCAAATATTTGCATGAAAAAGAATGTTCCTAAAATAGAAACTGGAACCGCAATAGCAGGAATTAAAGTTGCTCTGAAATCTTGAAGGAATAAGAATACAACTATAAACACCAAGATGAAAGCTTCAATTAAAGTCGATTTCACTTGTGATATTGACATGTCCAAAGAATCTTTAGTATTGTATAAAATCAGATGCTTCACATCTTTAGGAAAATCCTTCGAAGCTTTTTCCATCATTGCTTTAATCGCAATCTGAACATCACTTGAATTAGATCCAGGTAATTGGAAAATACCAATATTTAAACCTGATTTTCCATCAATTCTGGTGCTACTTGCGTAAGTGTAAGAACCCAATTCAACACGAGCTACATCTTTTAAACGTAATACTGACCCATCAGCATTAGAATGAATTACAATATTCTCATATCCTCCTGGATTGTTTAATTTTCCTTTGTATTTTATTACGTATTCAAAAGCTTCTTTACTAGCTTCACCAAATCTACCTGGAGCTGCTTCAAGGTTTTTATCCTGAATAGCACCAATTACTTCTTTGGGAGTCAAATTATAAGCAGCCATTTTTGCAGGATTTAGCCAAACACGCATTGAATAATCCTTATTACCTCCAAAAGTAACAACCTGTCCTACTCCTGGAATTCTTTTAAGATCAGGTATGATATTTATTTGCGCATAATTAGCTAAAAATGTTTGGTCGTATTGTTTTTCATTTTCAGATAATAAATCCACCACCATCAAAAGACTATTTTGCTTTTTGGTTGTAGAAATTCCCGCTTGAACTACTTCGGCTGGCAATTGACTCGTAGCTTGGGAAACTCTGTTTTGCACGTTTACCGAAGCTTGATCTGGATCTGTTCCTAATTTGAAGTTTACAGTAATAACTAATGATCCATCATTACTGGCAGTTGAACTCATATAGCTCATGTTTTCTACTCCATTTATTGCCTCTTCTAATGACGGAGCAACAGAACGAAGAACAGTTTCTGCATTTGCTCCTGGATACAACGCAACAACTTGAACAGCTGGTGGTGCAATATCTGGGAATTGTTGCAGAGGAAGTGTAGATAATCCTATACTTCCTAGGATAACTATAAGTATAGCGATGACTGTTGATAGTACTGGCCTATCAATAAATTTTTGTAACATATTGAATTAGTTGATTTTAGAAATTAAAGTTTTGCTACTTCTTTTTTAGTATTTTGCTTCGCCTGTTCGCTAAAGCTCGGGCTAGGAATAATTTTTGCACCATCAGGTAAATTTTCAAAACCTTTCAATACAATTCTGTCTCCAGTTTTGATACCTTCTTCTACTAAATAATTGGTTCCGCTTTTAGCTGAAACAACAATTGGTTGTCGCATAACACTATTGCTTTTATCTAGTAAAAAGACATAAACTTTATCCTGAATTTCAATTGTAGCTTCTTGTGGAACCACTATTGCATTAGCATGATTTACATTTATTTTTACTTTTCCAGTATTACCTGAACGTAATAACCCATTATTATTTGGAAATTTTGCTCTTAAAGTAATTGCTCCAGTAGTCTTATCAAATTGTCCATCTACCATATCAACATTTCCTTTATGTTCATATTCAGTATTATCAGATAATACTAAAGAAACTGCTGGCATTTTTTTAATTTTTTGAGCAATTGAATTTCCTTCATATTGCTTTTTAAAATTTAAAAAATCATTTTCACTTAAAGAAAAATAAGCATACACTTCTTTAATATCAGATAACTTTGTTAATGCCTCTAGATCTTGAGGTCCAACAAGACTTCCTTGTTTTCTTGGCAATCTACCTATATAGCCATTAATAGGTGCTTGTATTAAAGTATAATCTAAATTAATTTGAGCGTTATTTAAAACTGATTTAGCTTGTTCAACATTTGATTTGGCAATACTTAAATTTGATTTAGCAGTTCTTAATTGATAATCAGAATACATTTTATTTTGTACCAATGGAACTAATTTATCTACTTCAATTTGAGCATTGATTAATGAAGCTTCAGCAGACTTTAAACTTGCTTTAGCATTATTGAATTGTTGACGATACACATTGTCATTTATTTTAAACAAAGGTTGACCTTTGGTAACATAAGCACCTTCATCAACAAATATTTTTTCTAAGGTACCGTTCACTTGTGGTCTTACTTCTATATCAGTTTTTCCTTGAATTGCAACAGGAAATTCTGTTGAAGTTTGAGCATCAGACTTTACTATATTTAAAACCGGTAATGTTGGCGCTGCAACAGGAGGCATATCATTATTTTTTCCTGAGCAACTAATTAATAGTATAGACAGTACACTAAATAGTATAATCTTTTTCATAGTCGTTTTTTTATTTGTTTTAATTAATTTAATGGAATTATCATTCTTTATTTTTGGAATAATCGTTTCAGAATTCATGCTATTTTATATTAAAAAATGGTTAGTACTTATAGTTTATTTTGGAATAATCGTTTCAGAATAAAATCTGTAATTGACTGTATTTATTATATTTATGCTACTTTTTCTGAAATAAACGTTCCAGAAAAAAAGTAAAAAAAAACTATGGTAAAATAGTTTTGATTAAAAACTCAGACATCTTTTTGATACGAATTGGATTTCTTTCTAAAATGTAAGATTGCTTCCATCCAGTAAACGAAGTCACAATGTACTCTGCAATTAATTTTGCATCTGATGTTCCATCTAATTCTTTGTTATCAATTGCTTTTTGTACAACTTCAGACAAAAAAAGAAGATAAATTTCGTTGTTCTTTTGCATCTGATTTCTAACTTGTAAATCTTCAGGTGCAATTTCGAAAATTGTTTTCATCCCCAAGCAACCTTTTTCACAATCAACTATCCAAGAAACTTTATCTCTAATAATATTAATAAGTGCTTGTTTCGCGGATTTTTCAAGAGCAACTTTATCTTTCAATTCTAACATAGCATTGTCAAAATAGCTAGCCAAACATTTTAAAAAAAGATTATGTTTATCTCCAAATGTATTGTATAAACTACTTCTATTAATTTGCATAGCATCAACAAGATCTTGCATAGAGGTTGCATTATATCCTTTTTCCCAAAAGACATTCATTGCAGCATCTATTTTCTCTTTCTCATTAAATTCTACACAACGTGCCATGTAATCTCAATTTTCAATGCAAATATAATCATATTTTGGAATAATCGTTTCAGAATTTAAAAATTAACAAAAAATTAAACCATTCCTTTTAAATTAATAGAAAATAAAAAACCCTTCAAAATTTGAAGGGTTTTACCGTTAGCTTAAAGCTGGCGGAGAAAGAGGGATTCGAACCCCCGGACCTGTTACAGTCAACAGTTTTCAAGACTGCCGCATTCGACCACTCTGCCATTTCTCCAGTATGTATCGCTCTACTTCCGTATTGCGAGTGCAAATATAGCACTGTTTTTTATATCTCCAAACGTTTTGGTAATAAAAAATGCAAATATTTTTTAACTAATTTATAACTATTTCAGAATGTTTAAATTAGAGAAAATATTTTTTTTCTAATAATTTACATATTCTACAATTTCTAGGCCGTAACCAATCATTCCAACACGTTTTCCTACTTCAGTATTTGATACCAAACGTATTTTTGTAATGTCTATATCGTGTAAAATTTGAGCACCAATTCCGTAATCTTTACTATCAATAACAATTTTAGGGGCTTTCATTTCACCTTTTGTTTGTAAATCTTTTAATTCAGCTATACGATTTAATAAGCTTACTGATTGCATATCCTGATTTACAAAAATTACAGCACCTTTTCCTTGTTCATTAATCACTCTAAACATATCATCTAATTGCTTGTCTGCATTGTTTGTTAGAGTTCCTAATAAATCATTATTTACTTGAGAAGAGTTTATACGAGTTAATACTGCTTCGCCTGAATTCCAAGTACCTTTCGTTAAAGCTATGTGTATTTGCTTATTAGTTGTTTGCTCGTAAGCGCGCATTCTAAATGTTCCAAAACGCGTCTGAATATCAAAATCTTCTTTTTTAACAATCAAACTATCATGTTGCATTCTATAAGCTACAAGATCCTCAATTGAAACTAATTTTAAATCAAATTTTTTAGCCACTTCTACCAATTGTGGCAAACGAGCCATAGAACCGTCCTCATTCATGATTTCTACAATAACACCCGCTGGTTTAAAACCTGCTAAACGAGCAAAATCTATTGCAGCTTCTGTATGTCCCGTTCTTCTTAAAACACCACCTTGTTTAGCAATAAGTGGAAATATATGTCCTGGGCGTGCTAAATCGAATGGTTTAGTATTTGGATCTATTAAAGCTTGTACTGTTTTCGCTCTATCTGAAGCAGAAATACCAGTTGTAACTCCATGTCCTTTTAAATCAACAGAAACAGTAAATGCTGTTTCCATGTGATCTGTATTATTTGTAACCATCGGACGAAGTCCTAATTCTTTACAACGACTTTCAGTCAGTGGAGCACAAATAAGCCCTCTACCATGAGTTGCCATAAAGTTTATCATTTCTGGAGTAATTTTTTCAGCAGCAGCAAGGAAATCACCTTCATTTTCTCTATCCTCATCATCAACAACGATAATTACTTTTCCTTGTCTGATATCTTCTATTGCCTCTTCAATTGTGTTTAATTTAATGGTGTTAGTCTCCATTTTCTTGTATTGTGTTGTTGTTATTGTTTAATTTTTTAGTGATGAATTCATACACCTTTTTAAATGGTTCTGTTATAAAGTCAAAATTGACATCACCATTATCATTTATCGCTTTCTTAGTTAAATATATAGCTAGTGGTGTTAATACTATCGAGGATACCCAAGCTCCCATAAAAGGCGTTGTACCGGATTCTTGAGCTAATTTTTTCCCAAAGGTGTTTAAAAAATGGAATGTAATAAAAATCAGCATCGCAAATACAATTGGCAAACCTAAACCACCTTTTCTAATAATTGCACCAAGAGGTGCGCCAATAAAAAACATTAATAAACAAGCATAAGCAATGACGAATTTCTCATACATAGAAAGCCAATGATTATTTATATCTTTCTTTTTTTCACGAAATGATAATTCGTTCATCTCTAGATTTTGTTTAGAACTTAACGCATCGCTGTTTGCAATTTCTAAGATTTTAGATTTTAAATTATTATCCAAAAAACTGGTCAGATTTGGTGTTTTTGGGTTTTTAATTTGTGTTGAATCAAGTGGATTAGGATTATAACTAAATCCGAACCTTTGATACACGTTATCTGATGCAGAAATCAACTCTTTGTTATAACTTGTTGTAAGTGAATCAGTAGTATATTTTAGTTCACTCAAACTAAGCATGTTGTTAGTATTTGTAATCTGTGAGTTATCTTCGGCTGCAGAATTTAACTTCGACAAATCTATATTAATGTTATATTTTTTGAAATATACTTTTGCAAAGGGCATTTTGTTTCTCTCCCTGTAATCTTTAGGAGTAATATCTTCATAATAATACCCATCAATCAAAACCAATTGGAGCAAACTAGACTCTTCACTGCTAATCAAATGACCTTTTTTTGATTTGATTACCGTTTTTGCTCCTTCACCTAAATTTGATTTTTTATGAATAGTTACATTTTCTAAAAACTCTCCCTTCTCTCCTGTTTTTTTATCAACTTTAATATTAATGTTTCCAATATTACTAAACTGACCTTCGGCAATTGCTAAAGCGGGTTTAACTTGAGCAATGTTTTTACGGAAGTT
>CAMLKV010000139.1 GCA_946480635.1 uncultured Flavobacterium sp. | reverse complement strand
AACTCATACCGGTGGACTTGAAGGTATGGTGACGCAAGTGACATTGATTCCTGAAAAAAATCTGGGAATTATTGTTTTGACCAATCAGCAATCAGGAGCAGCTTTTTCAGCAATTACAAATACAATCAAAAATACTTATTTAGATATACCTTATCAAGATTATGTAGCATTATATAGCAAACGTAGTCAGGAATCTTCAAGCAAAGCAGATAAAAGTACTCAGGAAGTATGGACAACTGTTAACAAGAATGTCAAAATCCAAAAAGAATATTTAAAAAAAACTTTGGGGACATATAAAGACAATTGGTTTGGTGAAATCACAATAACCGAAAAAAAAGGAAAATACTATTTTGAATCTAAGCGTTCACCACAATTAATAGGTGAAATTTTTTATTATAAAGACAACACTTTTGCTGTAAAATGGTTCAATCAAAAAATGGAAGCAGATGCTTTTATGACTTTTGAAGACGGTTACAAAAAAATGACCATGAAAGCCATTTCTGAATTAACAGATTTTAGTTATGATTTCCATGATTTGGACTTTTCCCAAATCGATGCTAAATAAGTTAAAAAAGAGGCTATTTTTTTACACTTTCTTTGAAATGTTTGTAAAAGTGAGTAATTTTAAAGGACAGAAGAATATGACATGGTTGAGATAGATATCGAAAAAGAAAACAAGGCTATTGCCCAAGAATACAAAGAATTACTTCGTATAAGTTACCAAACCCTTTCAGCAGAAGATAAAAAACTTATCCGCAAGGCTTTTGATGTGGCTGTAGAAGCACATCAGGACCAAAGAAGAAAATCAGGAGAAGCCTATATTTTCCACCCAATAGCTGTAGCCAAAATTGTAGCTGGAGAAATTGGTCTTGGTCCTACTGCTATTGCCGCAGCATTAATGCATGATGTTGTAGAAGACACAGATATCACGGTTCAAGACATTGAAAAACTTTTTAATCCAAAAGTAGCTCAACTTGTTGAAGGTTTAACTAAAATCGCACAGGTTAAAAAAGACATGAATATCTCTATGCAAGCAGAGAATTTCAGAAAAATGCTATTGACCTTAAACGACGATGTTCGTGTAATTATCATTAAACTTGCCGATCGCCTTCACAACATGCAAACCATGGAGTCCATGGCCGATTACAAACAGGTCAAAATAGCATCTGAAACATTATATATTTATGCTCCTCTTGCACATCGATTGGGACTATACAATATTAAAACCCAACTTGAAGATTTAGGACTAAAATATACAGAACCTGTTGTATACAACGATATTGTAAGCAAAATAAAGGAAACAAAAGAAGAACAGGATGCTTACATAAAAAACATCTCAGATGTTTTAAAAAAATCATTGGACGAAGAAGGTATAGAATATATAATAAAAGGACGTCCAAAATCTATCTATTCGATTAGAAGAAAAATGGCAGCTCAAAACGTTTCATTTGATGAAGTCTATGACAAATTTGCCTTACGTATTGTGTATAAATCAAATCCGCATGATGAAAAGTTCTTAGCCTGGAAAATTTATTCTATTGTAACAGATCATTATCGTCCGTCACCAAGTAGATTACGCGATTGGATTTCTTCGCCAAAATCAACTGGATATGAAGCATTACACATAACAGTAATGGGCCCATTAGGCCGATGGGTTGAAATTCAGGTTCGTAGTGAGCGTATGGATGAAATTGCTGAAAAAGGATATGCCGCTCACTATAAATACAAACAAGGTGCTAATGAAGAAAGTAGCTTAGATACTTGGTTGAATTTACTTAAAGAAGCCTTAGAAAATGCCGAAACCAATGCTGTAGATTTTGTTGAAGATTTTAAAATGAATCTTTATGCAAAAGAGATTTATGTATTTACACCTAAAGGAGAAATCAAATCCTTACCCAAAGGTGCAACATCTTTAGATTTTGCTTTTTCAATACACTCAGAAATAGGAGTAAAAACAAGAGGAACGAGAGTTAATGGTAAGTTAGTACCACTAAATCATGAGTTAAAAAGTGGTGATCAGGTAGAAATTATAACTTCTCCTAATCAAAAACCAACAGCAAACTGGTTGGATTATGTAACTACAGCTCGTGCTAAAAATAAAATCAGAAACGTTCTTAACGAGAACACCAAGAAAATTGCAGAAGATGGTAAAGAGGTTTTAGCTAGAAAACTCAAACATCTTAAAATTACATTAAATGAAACTGTTGTTAACGAATTAGTATCTTACTTGAATCTAAAAACAAGTTTAGATTTATTTTATCGTGTAGGTATAGGAACCGTAGATAATCAACAACTGAAAGATTTTGCAGCACAAAAAAGCAATACATTTTTCAATTTCTTCAAAAACAAAATAAAAAGATCGTCTCCAAACTCTGAGTTTATCCATAAAGACGAAATCACAAGTAATTATGATTTATTAGTTTTTGGTCCTGAACAAGACAAACTCGACTATAAACTATCTTCATGCTGTAATCCTATTCCTGGTGACCCAGTTTTTGGTTTTGTCACAATTAATGAAGGAATCAAAGTACATAAACGTGATTGCCCTAATGCCATAAGTATGCAATCCAACTATGCCTACAGAATCATGCAGGCAAAATGGATAGATTCTTCTCAACAAGATTTCAAGGCTGTTTTAGAGATAACTGGAATGGACAGCATTGGTTTAACAAATGAATTAACAAGGGTTATTTCAAATAACATGCACGTTAATATTCAAAGTATTTCCTTAAGTGGTGAAGCAGGGATTTTTAATGGCAAACTTGCTGTAATTGTGCCTAATAATACTGTACTGAAAAAAATGATTGAAAACATCAAAAAAATTGATGGTGTTGACAGAGTAACTAGAGTTTATAAAAATTAAGTTTCTAATAAACTTTTATACTCAAAACAAAAAAATTATCTTTGCCGGATATGACACAAATATCATCTGATAATACTACTAATCAGGAAATTGTAAAAAATGTTTTTACAATGTATCTTGAAGAAAAAGGTCACAGAAAAACTCCTGAACGTTACGCTATCCTTCAGGAAATCTACGATAGCGAAGAACATTTTGATATAGAAAATTTATATATCAAGATGAAAAATAAAAACTATCGCGTTTCTCGTGCAACCTTATACAATACTATTGAATTACTTTTAGATTGTGGATTGGTTCGTAAACATCAGTTTGGACAAAACCAAGCGCATTACGAAAAATCATACTTCGACAAACAACACGATCATATCATCATGACAGATACCGGCGAAGTAATCGAATTTTGTGATCCAAGAATTCAAACCATCAAACAAACCATGGAAGAGATTTTTGATATCGAAATACAAAACCACTCTCTTTATTTTTACGCTACAAAAAAACAATAATTACAAATACAACAACACAACACAATGACCGTAGATTTACTACTAGGATTACAATGGGGAGATGAAGGCAAAGGAAAAATTGTCGATGTATTAACCTCAAAATATGACATTATTGCACGTTTTCAAGGAGGGCCAAATGCTGGACACACATTAGAATTTGATGGAATCAAACACGTGTTAAGAACTATTCCTTCAGGGATTTTTCACAAAAACTCAATTAATATTATTGGAAACGGAGTCGTAATTGACCCAGTAGTTTTCATCAAAGAAATAGAAGGTCTTGAGAAATTCAACATCGATATTTATTCAAAACTTTTAATTTCAAGAAAAGCACATCTTATACTTCCAACACATCGTTTATTAGATGCAGCTTCTGAAGCATCAAAGGGCAAGGCAAAAATTGGATCAACATTAAAAGGAATTGGACCAACTTACATGGACAAAACTGGTCGTAATGGAATTCGTGTTGGAGATATCGAATTAACTGATTTTGAAGAAAGATACCGTTCACTAGCAAACAAACACGAAGAAATGATTAAGTTCTACGATGTTGCCATACAGTACAATCTTTCTGAATTAGAAAAAGAATTCTTTGATGCTGTTAAAGAACTTAAAAAAATGACTTTTATCGATTCTGAAGAATATTTACACCAAGCACAAAAAGCAGGTAAATCAATTCTTTGTGAAGGTGCACAAGGTTCATTATTAGATGTTGATTTTGGAACGTATCCATTTGTAACATCATCAAATACAACTGCTGCTGGAGCATGTACTGGATTAGGTATTGCACCAAATAAAATAAAAGAAGTATTCGGAATATTCAAAGCATATACAACACGTGTTGGTAGCGGTCCATTCCCAACTGAAGATTTTGGAGATGCTGGTGATACAATGGCAAAAGTAGGCAATGAATTTGGATCGGTTACAGGACGCCAACGTCGTTGTGGCTGGTTAGATCTTGTTGCTCTAAAATATGCCATCAGAGTAAATGGGGTTACACAATTAATGATGATGAAAGGCGATGTACTTTCAGGTTTTGAAACATTAAAAGTATGTACTTCATACCAATATAATGGTCAAAACATTGATCATTTACCATACACAATCGAGCCAGAAAATGTAACACCTGTGTATACAGAATTTAAAGGTTGGAAAGCCGATTTAACAGGAATGAGTTCATACGATCAACTTCCTACAGAATTAAAGGAATATATAACCTTTATAGAAAAAGAAGTTGAAGTTCCTATCACGATTGTTTCTGTAGGACCAGACAGAAAGCAAACCATTACAAAATAACAAAAAGCCCTGTTTTCAGGGCTTTTTTTAAATAAAATAGAACTATATTTGCCTTACCACACAAAGCCTAAAAAATGCCCAATAGAGTTTCTGCATATTTCTTATTGATTCTTCGAAAATTTTTAAAACGCTTTGAAAAATTCTTTTTTGCAGTTAAGCAATTATTAGATGAACGAAATTTTATTTATTTCTCAAGTGTAGCTGTTGCTATTTCATGTGCATTTGCTGTAATTGTTTTAAAGAGTTTTGCTCATAATGTTTTTCTTTGGGCAAATTATATCAACAAATATCTTAAACTTCCTTATTCAAACAGTATACTGCCCATCATTGGTATAGTATTAACCGTTTTTGTAGTGAAACGTTTTCTTGACGGAAGCATAGAAAAAGGAAGTTCTAACATCTTACATGCAGTTGCAAAGAAAGGTGGAATTGTACCTCGAAAACAAATGTATGCTCAAATCATAACAAGCTCACTGACTGTTGGTTTAGGTGGATCTGCAGGACTTGAAAGTCCCATCGTAATTACAGGAGCAGCATTTGGTTCTAATTTTGCTCAAAAATATAAACTCTCACAAAAAGATAGAATTTTACTTTTAGCCTGTGGTGTTGCTGCGGGAATTGGCGCTGCTTTTAATGCCCCCATAGCTGGTGTTTTATTCGCTATTGAAGTAGTCTTGACAGATGTTACTATTTCAGCCTTTATTCCAATCATGATATCGGCAGCAACAGGTTCATTAATTTCTCAAATGATATTGAGTGATGAGATTTTACTAAATTTTAAAGGTGAACAAAGTTTTGATTTTCATAACACCCCATATTATATTTTATTAGGGCTTTTAGCTGGATTTGTTTCTATTCATCACGCAAGAACCTTCAGAAAAGTAGAACATTACTTTAATCATTTTAGTTCAAAACCATATAGAAAAGCATTTTTTGGAGCCATAATGCTTGCTGGATTAATCTTTTTATTCCCAACGCTGTTTGGCGAAGGTTATGAAAGTATTAAAACATTATCTTCTTCAAATCCTGAAAGCTTACTAGAAAATACTCTGCTTGAAAAATATATGTCAAGCGAATGGCTATTACTAATTTTTATAGGAGTTATTGCTTTGGTGAAATCTGTTGCCACAGGAATTACATTGGGAAGTGGTGGTAACGGAGGTAACTTTGCTCCTTCTCTATTTGTTGGTTCTTATTTAGGTTTTTTTGTCTCTAAATCAATCGAATTATTAGGAATATCATCTAATCTTCCCGTTGTGAATTTCACGATTGTAGGAATGGCAGGAATACTAAGTGGATTATTTCATGCTCCATTAACAGCAATATTCTTAATTGGAGAAATTACTGGTGGTTACAATTTAATGATACCTCTTATGATAGTATCCTCTGTAAGTTTTGCAGTGTCTAAACGATTTGAAAAGCATTCGATGGATGTAAAAGCATTAGCTGATAAAGGTGACGTTTTTACAAGCAATAAAGATTTAAATATTCTTCAAAGCATAGATTCTCTAAATTTAATAGAAACCAATGTAGAATCTCTTACTTTAGAGAATAACTTAGAAAACTTAGTAGAATTTCTTTCTTCAAAAAATCAACCAATTTATCCAGTCCTTGATGAAAAATC
>CAMLKV010000138.1 GCA_946480635.1 uncultured Flavobacterium sp. | reverse complement strand
AATGCACTTACCGAGTCATCCCATCTATATGAGGCCCCTAAAGTAACCTTCTCGTTTAGTAAAAAATTAGCCGAAAAATCTGTGGATAAAGGAGCACCTTCAACTGCTTTTACTAAAATAGATGGTTTGAACTTTACTTCACTTGACAAATCAAAAACATAACCTCCAATCAAGTAATAATGCAGCTTATCTGACACAACAGATTCTTGAATATCATCATAATAATCAGCTCTTAAAAAATTTGGAACAGAAAGCCCTACATACCATTTATCAGAATATAAATATCCACCAGTACCAAGAACTCCCATAAATTTGTTAACATTATTATTTAACATAACATCACTATTATCATAGAATCTTCCTTTAGTCCAGTCTACATTGAGCATTCTTACTCCAGCTTTCATACCTAATGCAAATTTTGTTTCTTCTCCAAAGTTTATAGTGTAAGAAACATTTCCTGTGATAGTCTGCTCACTTGAAGGGCCTAATTTATCATTGATAAAATTCAAGCCTAAGCCAATATTTTTATTTCGTAAAGGTGAGTGAATCCCAAATGTTCCTGTATTGGGAGCACCATTGAGTCCAACCCATTGTGATCTGAATAATAAATTTGCTTCCAAAGTACCCACAGAACCTGTATAACCTGGATTTACCATCATTGTGTTATACATATACTGCGTATATTCAGGGCTTTGCTGCGCTTTAATTTGTAGTGAAAAAAGCATGCAAAACAAAAGGCTATATAATATTTTATTTTTTCTCATATACATCGCTTTATATTTAAAATGGAAGACAATATTTATCTCATTATATACAACCATCCTGATTTAGATGAACTTGTAGTCTCACCTGTATCAAAAATGTAGTAATAGGTTCCAGTTGGCAACACATTACCACTAAAAGTTCCACTCACA
This sequence comes from uncultured Flavobacterium sp., assembly GCA_946480635.1. The sequence goes on along the minus strand of CAMLKV010000138.1, from coordinate 5,383 downwards.
TTAGCTTCTCCTTTCCAATCATTTTTATAACCTTTAGCTTTAAAAACTAGATTCCCATATCTATTGTAGACTTCTAATTTATTATCAGGATAATTTTCTGCACATTTTATAAAGAAAGCATCATTTGATCCGTCTTCGTTAGGTGTAAATTCATTGTAAACTGTAAAACATTCATCACCAGAAATATTTAAAACACATTTCTCAACAACTATGTTCATCGAATTTGAACTAGGTAAATTACATATAGCTGTATTATTGTAACTAACAGATATTGTGTTTAATCCTAATTGCGTCCAAGCTACAGTAATTGATGAGTCATTTACTCCACCTCCGCTTATAATTTGTGCATTATTACTCACTGTCCATTGATAATTACTCATTCCTGTTTCTGTGTTATAAGTAATTTCATCAAATGCACATGTTGATGTAGAAGTTGTATTTATTGTAGCTGGTTGCGTTGTCAAGAAACTGACAGTAACTGTTAAGCGATTAATTGTTGAACATCCTGTTGAAGAATCTGTAATTCCTGCATAATAAGTTTCCCCATCAACTAACGGTGTAGTTGGTGACAAAGCTGTACCACCACTTGCAGCATTATACCAAATTACATTTGGTTCATTGACCTGAAGTGAAGCAACTGTAGGATTTGACGATTGACAGAAATCCTGTGTTGTATCATTAGTCGTTGGTGTTGGTGCAATATCTAAATTTGCTGTAACTGCTAAACGATCAGTTGTAGAACATCCATTTGTAGGATTTACAATTCCTGCATAGTATATCATCCCGTCAATTAGAGGTGTATTTGGTGCTAAAGCATTTCCCCCTGTAGCTGCATCATACCAAACAATATTTGGTTCATTAACCTGTAATGATGAAACTGTAGGATTTGATGATTGACAAAAATTTTGAGTCGTATCGTTTGTTGTGGGCGTTGGAGCACTATCTAAGTTAGCTGTTACAGCCAAACGAACAATACTTGAACATCCAGTCACTGGATTTGTAATTCCTGCATAATAAATCATTCCATCAACTAATGGTGTACTAGGTGATAAAACATTACCACCAATTGCTGCATCGTACCAAACAACATTTGGTTCATTAACTTGTAATGATGAAACTGTTGGTGGTGTTGATTGACAAAAATCCTGAGAAGTGTCATTCGTTGTTGGAGTTTGTTCATTGTTCAAATTAGCCGAAACAGCTAATCTGATTATTGTTGTACATCCAGTCGAAGGATTTAAAATTCCAGCATAATAAATCATTCCATCAACTAATGGTGTACTAGGTGATAAAACATTACCACCAATTGCAGCATCATACCAAACAACATTTGGCTCATTAACTTGTAATGATGAAACTGTTGGATTAGACGATTGACAAAAATCTTGAGTAGTATCATTAGTTGTTGGTGTAGGTGCATTATCTAAATTGACAGTTACTGCCAAACGATTTATGCTAGAACAACCTGTTACAGAATCTATAATTCCAGCATAATATGTCATTCCATCAACTAATGGTGTACTAGGAGATAAAACATTTCCTCCAGTTGGAGCATCATACCAAATAACATTAGGTTCATTTACTTGTAATGAAGAAACTGTTGGAGCTGGACTCGCTGATTGACAAAAATCCTGACTAGTATCATTAGTCGTTGGTGTTGGAGCACTATCTAAATTAACAGTTACTGCCAAACGATTTATACTAGAACAACCTGTTGCAAGATTTGTAATACCTGCATAATATGTCATTCCATCTATTAACAATGTTCCGGGGGCTAAGGCATTTCCTCCTGTAGCTGCATCATACCAAACCACATTTGGTTCATTAACTTGCAGTGAAGAAACTGTTGGGTTTGATGATTGACAGAAATCTTGAGTAGTATCGTTTGTGGTTGGAGTTGGAACACTATCTATATCAACTGTTACTGCTAAACGATTGATACTTGAACATCCTGTTACTGGGTTCGTAATACTAGCATAATATGTCATTCCGTCTACTAAAGGCGTTCCTGGAGTTAAAGCACTACCTCCCGTAGCAGCATCATACCAAATAACATTTGGTTCGTTTACCTGTAATGATGAAACTGTTGGATTTGATGCTTGACAGAAATCCTGAGTTGCATCATTTGTTGTTGGACTTAATGTTTCATTAACCTGAACAGTAACTGCTTTTAGTGTTCCTGAAAGATTTTGACAGCTTACATCACTGCTCATAGAAACGTAATAAGTATATGGGCTACCAGCAACATTTAATCCTGAAATTGTTAACTGACCTGTTGGACTTATGACATATGTTATTCCACTAAATGTACCATTAGTAATTGGCTGTGAAGTATTGTTAGTAAAGTACCAATTAAACACAGGATTTGCTAATGCTGATGAAGGTTGAATTACTGCATCATTTCCTAAACAAATCTGCACATTATTAGCATTAATATCACCAGCGACAGAAAATGGTAAAATAGTGAATGTAATCGAAGCTCTGTCTGGTTGTGCTGATTGACAAAATTGTGTTGAACTTACACCAACATAATAAGTATATGTTCCCGGAGCTAAACCTGTTAACTGAAGAGTACTTGAATTTTGACCGGGAATCAAAACTTGGTTTGTACCATCAAAACTATACCAATAATATACAGGAGGTACACTATTAAGTTGTGCTGTCAATAAAACATCTCCTGACAAACTACAAAATGTAGTATCAGTGTCTGAATTAACTAAAATACTTGAAATTGAACCATTAGGTGAAGTTCCTAATACAATTACAGTAATTTTTGTTCTTGAAAGCACTTCGCAACCACCTCTTATAGGTTGTACATAGAACACATAAGTTCCTGCTACTAAGTTAGAAGGCAAAGTATAAGAATTACCATTTGCTAAAATAGTTCCTCCGAATTCTGCATCATACCATCTGTACGAAGTACAAGCATCTCCAGCGATAGAAACTGTTCCTCCTTGACAAGCCTCAATTGTAGTCCCTGTACCTCCCACTACACTAACATTTGCTTCACGTCGTACATAATTAACCTGTAAAAAGTCAAGTACATTAGCCGCACCTCCTAAACGTATCTTAACTCTATCATAAGATGGTGATTGCGTATTAGAAAGAAAAATAATCTCATCATTATCAATAACCTGAATTGTAGCTGTAGAACTTCCCGCAACCATTAAATCTCCAACAGGTGTATTTCCCATATAGCGCTGTACAGTAAAACCTGCCAAAGCTGATACTGTTAGTAAAGTACTAGGTTTTGTCAATTTAATTTTTAAAATATCTGTTAATTCTGAAGCTGATAAAACACCCACACCATTGTACATAGTTGCAAAACTATTATCATCGTTATCAACAGAATTCCAGGCATTTACCACATTTACTGTTCCTGTTAAAGCGCCAATACCTAAATCGTATGTTCCATAAAAAATATCTTCAACATCGCTTGAGCTACAAATTAACGGATTGGCTTCTTTAGTATAATAAGCTTCATATACTTTTGCATTTTGTGACACCGCTACTGTAGATCCCACAATAACTCTAACTCCGTCATAATTTTTTGGTCCAGTAGCATCAGAAGGAACAAAAGTGTATTCAAAACTATTATCTCCTGCTAATAAATCGACAAGAGTTCCTGAAAGAGGTTGAATTGAACCTATTATTTGAGGTACCCCTCCTCCATCTCGTTTTGTTGCTACTACTGATATAGCTCCAATTAATGCCAAACCACTATACTCTGTTCCTAGTTTTACTGAAACTGGAGTTCCCGCAGTAATAGCAGTATTCCATTGCAATGTTTGCCATGTTGTACCAATACCTAAAGCTCCTAACCCACTTGTAATAGTCGAATAAGTTTGCGGATTATGATCAATTGCTTGTGTGTCATTCATAACCGTTCCTGTAATGATGGATCCTGAACTTTGAGTATCTGCATAAACTCTTTCTGTGAAAGTCACACAATTTGCAGGATTATTTACCACTACTGTAACTATGGCACTTACATCACAAAACCCATTATTAGCAACTGCAGTAAAAGTATATACACCTGCTTGTGTAAAAGGCCCTACAGTTGGTGATGCTAAAGGTATTCCATTAGAATCATACCAAGTAACTGTTGCATTTGAAGTTGCTTGTAATGTTACACTGTCTCCAACATTTATAACATAATTATTTGGATTTACTGTCAATTGTGGTACTGGATATACGGTAACAGCAACTGAAGCTTCTGATGATGCACAAGGGATTCCAACTACAGCAGCTTGTATATAATATGTTCCACTTACTTGTATATTGTCTACCTGATCCAGCGGAATAGTATTATGATTACTATCTAAAAATATATAAGTAGTATTTCCTGAAGCATCAAAGTTAAGTATTGCGTCTCTCAAATTCACAACTCCACAACCTGTCAATGTCGCTGCTACATTCAAATTAACTTGAGCTGGAAAAAGAACATCTACAGGCAATAATGTATTCACATCATTTTCACAAGTACCATTTACTTTTATTGATATATAATATGTTCTTGGAGTATTTGAAGCATTCAAACCACTAATTGTAAGTGCTCCTGTAACAGCATCCTTTGTGTATGTAATACCAACATGACCAGAAAATCCTGTAGTTATTTCGGTTGTTTTATTTTGATCTGTGTAATAGTGAAATTCCCCATTTGCAATTAGAGTTGTTGGACTTAAGGTTGCAACTCCAGCACAACTAGCTGTAATAGGAGTTGAAATAGTAATATCAGCAGCAACAGGTTTTGCTGTAAAAGTAACAGTTATTGCTGTTCGTGATGAAATTGCTGGACAACCAATTTTTCTTGCAGCAACATAATAAGTTGTTGTTGCATTTAAAACTGGAGTGGTAAAACCAGCATTATAAGCAGTTGTAGCAATAGGCATAATACTATTAGAACTATCATACCAAAGTAATTCGTTTTCACTATCTGTTTCAGCATAAAGTGTTACAGATTGAGGGCCACAAATGGATACATTTTGTGAACCTACTGCAATTGTTGGAGCTCCGGGTGATAAATACACCTCATATAATCGCAATCCTTTGGTTAAGTTTAATTGGACTAATGAAGATAATGTAATTTTTATTCTGTCGAATGATTGCCCTGGAGTTATAGGTATATTAGCCGTTTGACCGCCGCTAAGTAAACCTAGTAAATCCAAATCCAATATTGTTCCTACATCTAAAGTATACACGACATTAGCACCGCTTAAAGCTTCTATTTTTAAACCATCTGCCAATCCTAAATTCAATATAGCTGGATTATCAAGTCTTAAAACAACATGCGCTTGGTCGGTTGGTTTTGAAAGTGCATTAAAATAAACAGTTTGGCTTATTGTACCAGCAACTGCTAACGCTCCCAAACTCAAATGAGAAT
>CAMLKV010000137.1 GCA_946480635.1 uncultured Flavobacterium sp. | reverse complement strand
ACAACAATTTTGAATCATCAGTTTTCATAACCTTCTCTTGTTAAATCTATTTTTGAAGTCGGCTGATAAACTAAAGGAACTTGTTCAATAACCACATCGCTTTTATCCAATCCAAAAGCCTTTTCATCGCTCACTCCCATTCGCTTTAAATATTTATAAGTATTAAGAAGAATGCTGTCTCTAATTTCAAATTCATTTTCAACTGATAAATATTTTTCTAAAACAACAAATTTGAAATCTGGCTCACTATTATATTTTGTTGAACCATCAGGTCTGATATGTAAATTCAGTTCCTTATTGGCTACTAATTCCTGAACAATTCTTTTAAAATAAAGTTCGGTTTTAGGTTGAACTCTGAATCCTACATTAATATTTACCTTGATTACTTTATCATCTATTAATTCCGAAACATTGTATGACAAAGTATACGGTTCATTCGTTCTATTTAAATGTAAAAACCAATACACATCAGCTCTTTTAGGCTTTTTAGAAAAAATTGATTTAATGATTTTCTCTTCAATATTGTGTCTTCTATCGGCTTTTGTTAAATAGATTAAATGCGTAGCAAATTTGGGAATAGAATCGTCTTCACTTAATTCAGCTAATTTTTGGCTGTACTTTCCTAACTCGGTAAACTTAGTGTATCGATTATGAATCTTTCTGGCATTGTACCAAATATACATGACCATAAAAATCCCTAATTCGAAGAACAAGAACATCCATCTTTCTTTAATTTTAGCCACGTTGGCCACAAAAAAGGCAGATTCAACTATTGAAAATACTCCTACGATAGAAAAAACTAAGAACTTGTTCCACTTTAATCTATACAATAAGAAATATCCTAGTAGAAGCGTAGTCATCATCATGGTAATGGTGATTGAAAACCCGTAGGCTGCTTCCATATGCTCTGAAGAACGGAAATATAAAATCATTAGAATACACCCCATCCAAAGCACATTATTCACACTTGGAATGTAAATTTGTCCTTTCATTTCTGAAGGTTGTCTTACAGCTACACGAGGCCAAAAATTCAAGTTCATCGCTTCACTAATTAAAGTATAACTTCCGCTAATTAATGCTTGTGATGCAATTATTGTTGCCATAGTCGCAATAATGATGCTTGGCACTAAAAACCATGATGGAATTATTTCGAAAAAAGGATTTCTTCCGTTTAGGAAATCCTGACCTTGATGCATTAACCAAGATGCTTGCCCTAAATAAGCAACAACCAAACAGGTTTTTACATAAATCCAACTGATTCTAATATTTTTGATGCCACAGTGTCCTAAATCTGAATACAATGCTTCGGCTCCCGTGGTGCATAAAAAGACCGAACCCAACAACCAAAATCCTTTAGGATACTGTGTGAGCATTTCATAAGCGTAATAAGGGTTTAATGCTTTTAAAATGTCAGGATGAATAGTGATTTGGTGAATACCAACCACTAAAAGCATGGTAAACCAAACCAACATAATTGGTCCAAAAGAACGACCTATGATATGAGTTCCGAAGCGCTGAAAAAAGAACAGTAAGGACAAAATGACAACAACAATTCCAACTGTTAAGTTATTTCCTGCTGTAATAACATTTTCAAAGCCTTTAACCATTCCTAACCCTTCTATCGCCGAAGCTACCGAAATGGGAGGTGTAATAATTCCATCAGCAAGAAGTGTTGTTGCTCCTAAAATTGCTGGAATGACTAATTTTTTTCCATACCTTCTTACAAGTGCATATAAAGAAAAAATTCCTCCCTCTCCATTATTATCCGCTTGAAGTGTTAGCCAGATATATTTTATAGAAGTTTGAATTACTAATGTCCAAAAAATTGCTGATAGTCCTCCGTAGACTAAAACCTCATCAATTTTTCTGGTTCCAATAACTGCTTTTAGAGCATATAAAGGGCTTGTTCCTATGTCACCATAAATGATTCCAAGTGCGACTAATAATGATGCGGCAGTAACTTTACTGTTTATACCTTGTCCTAGATGTTTATCCATTTTTATAATTATTTAACAGGACAAATTTCGGACGATAAGTATTGGTAAAAAGTAAAGATTAAATTGAGTTATATAAAGAAAATATAAAGATTAGCAAAAACGGTAACCTACTCCACTTTCAGTAATAATATACTGTGGTTTGTTAGGATCATTCTCTATTTTTTTACGAAGAGTACCAACAAATACTCTCAAGTACTGTGTTTCGGTTTGTGAACCTACTCCCCAAATTTCTTTTAAAATATATTGATGTGTTAAAACCCTGCCTTCATTTTTGATGAATAAAGCCAGCAAATTGAATTCTGTTGATGTGAGTTTTAAATAATCTTCATTCTTCTTAACAGTTCTAGCCAATAAATCAATTTCTAGTTCATCATTCTTGTAAATAGAATCAAAATTATCTTTCCAATTTCTTCTAATTGCCGAACGAATTCTTGCCATCAACTCGGCATTTCTAAAAGGCTTAGTTAAATAGTCGGTTGCGCCATTATCTAAAGCTTTTACAATATCTTCTTCATTATTTAAAACCGATAAGATTATGATGGACTTATTATACCAAGTGCGTAATTCTTTTAAAACTTCGTGACCACTTTTATCAGGTAATTGCAAATCCAACAATATTATATCGGGTGAATGATTTGCTGCAAATTGGATACCTTGCTTTCCATTTTCGGCAAAAATAACTTTATACCCATTACTTTCAAGAGCAATTTCAAGTAGCTTTCGAATTTGCTGTTCATCATCTATCAATAATACTTCGGCGTTATTCATTTTTAATATTATTTAGATAAGTCATTTCTGTTGGAATTTCTATTGTGAAACTCAATCCATTTGGAATAACATTTTCAACAAAAATAGTTCCGCTCATAGCATCTACAAAACCTTTAACTATTGATAATCCTAAACCTGTCCCACCACTTTTACTATTGGGAACTCTATAAAATTTTTCAAAAAGACTTGGCAAAAACTCTGGTTCAACACCTTTACCATTGTCTTGAATTTTATAAACCAATTTATTCTCTTGAGCTTCAATTGCTATTCTAACCTCTTTATCAATTTCATTATATTGTAATGAATTACTAATTAAGTTAATTAAAATTTGTTCTGTCAGACCTATATCGATTTTACATAAAGGAAAGTCATTTACTTCTTGAAATAGAATTCTTTTATTTCCATCAAATTGTTTTTCAATCAGCAAATAAATCAATTCATTAATATCACACCAATCTAACTTCAGTTTTAGCATTCCTGATTCAAGTCGGCTCATATTTAATAAATTTTCGACTTGATAATCTAATCGGCTTCCGGCAATTTCTATTTCGTTAAGCAACAAATCAAAATTAGACGGACTCAATTTATCTTTATTCTCCTTTATAGTATCTATAGAACCAATAATTGTTGCTATGGGTGTTCTCAACTCGTGCGAAAGAGAATTTAAAAGTGTACTGTATAACTTTAAAGTTCTTTCATTCTCTTCTTTTAGTCTGTTTTTATTTTCAATTTTCCGAATTCTGTACTGAAAAACTATGTTTACCAATGCTACCACAAAAAACATTATAAACATTAGCACGTCTTCAGGCTCTGAAATGTGAAAAGTAAACGTAGGTGGAATAAATATAAAATTCCACAATAACGCAGATAAAAAAGCAGCTAATAATGTGGGTTTGAATTCTAAAAACATTGCTTTTATTGACACAATCAATAAAAACAAAAGAGCTATAATTTTGTACCCTAATAAAGATTTTAGAAAATAAAAAGTAGTTGCACTTGTTAAAACAATGAGCACAACTACTACATATTGTGGTTTACTTTTTAAATAGTTTAAGGTTTTTGAATTCAATTTACTTTTTTCTTCTTGTGTCTATAATATGAACAATCTTCCATTGATTATTCTCACGATACAAAGTAAACGAATTTACACCACTATGACTTAATTTATCATTAATATAAAATTCATACGGAGTCCATGCGTGAGCCATAGCGCCATCAATTTGGATTTTGTATCCCAAAATTCTTTCTTCAAATTTTAAATCCTTAGGAAAAGTAGCAAATGATTTAATAAATTCAGAGGATTTCTCTTCTTCAAGCTTAGTCCCTTTTTGTCCTTGGAGTATTGATTGCAAAAGCATTTTATCATGACAAACCGATTTAATTTTTGTGGTGTCTTTTGCATGAAATCCTTCAAAAAAGGTTTTTACCGTATTTTCAACTTCTTGATTTTGTGCATTACTATAAAATGGTAACAGAATCAGTAAATAAATGATGATTTTTTTCATAGTTTTTTGATTTTAAATCATTTGACGAAAACTTAAGTATTTTGTTACAAAACCATTCTTTTTAGTAATTTTACACTTCCTAAACATTCAAATTATGTCAACAGCTAAAAGTGATTACAAAAGAGTTACCACAAAATCATTAATTGATATGAAAGTCAAAGGTGAAAAAATTTCTATGCTTACTGCATATGATTTCACTATGGCAAAAATTGTAGACTCTGCTGGGGTTGATGTAATCCTTGTGGGAGATTCGGCAAGTAATGTAATGGCTGGTCACGAGACTACTCTACCTATTACTTTAGATCAAATGATTTATCATGCATCATCTGTTGTAAGAGCTGCAGAAAGAGCTTTAGTCGTAGTTGACTTACCTTTTGGTTCTTATCAATCAGATTCTAAAGAAGCTTTACGTTCAGCCATTCGTGTAATGAAGGAAAGTGGCGGACATGCCGTAAAACTTGAAGGAGGAAAAGAAATAAAAGAGTCTATCAAAAAAATTCTTCAGGCAGGTATTCCTGTGATGGGACACTTAGGATTAACACCACAATCTATTTATAAATTTGGAACGTATACTGTTCGCGCAAAAGAAGATGCCGAAGCTGAAAAATTGATTGAAGATGCTCAATTATTAGAAAGACTAGGTTGTTTTGCATTGGTGCTTGAAAAAATTCCTGCAGCATTAGCACAAAAAGTAGCTGAAAGTATTTCTATTCCAGTGATTGGAATTGGAGCTGGTAGCGGAGTTGACGGGCAAGTTTTGGTTCTTCACGACATGATTGGTATGACTCACGAATTTAGTCCACGTTTTTTACGTAGATATATGAATCTTTTTGAAGATATGACAAAGGCTATTGGTCAATATGTAACCGATGTAAAAGCAGTAGACTTTCCTAATGCAAATGAGCAGTATTAAAATTGATACCGAAAGAGTTTATTCAAAATCTCTTGATATTTTAGATTACGAATTCATCTATTTATTACTTAATACAGAAGGATGGAAACGCTTCATTGGTGATAGAAATATTCACTCATATGATGAAGCAAAGCTGTATATAGATAAAATAGAAAAGGCTGATAACATCAAATATTTTGTAATCACTGATAAAAAAACTCACAAGAAAATAGGCTTATTTACAATTATAAAAAGAGATTTTTTAAATCATCCTGATATTGGTTTTGCTTTTCTTCCAGAATTCAATGGAAAAGGGTTTGCCTATGAAAGTGCAAAAGCCTTTATGGAAATTTTGTCTAAAGAACATAATAAGCTTTCGGCAATTACAAATTTAGACAATGTAAATTCTATTAAACTTCTTGAAAAATTGGGTTTAAAATTCAAAGAAGTAATTAATCAAAATGATGAACAATTAAACCTTTTTGAAATTGAGTTCTAATACCAAAATTCTTTCTACCAAAGATAACCTTCAGGTACTTCATGAAGATAATCACATTATTGTGGTTAACAAACGTGTGGGCGATATAGTACAAGGAGATAAAACTGGAGATAAACCTTTGTCTGAAGTAGTAAAAGAATATATCAAAGACAAATACAACAAACCAGGTGACGTTTTTTTAGGCGTAGTGCATCGATTAGACAGACCTACAACAGGTATTGTAATGTTTGCACGTACGAGTAAAGCTTTGGAACGATTAAATAAAATGTTTAGTGAACGAGAAACTCAAAAAACATATTGGGCAGTAGTTAAAAATAAACCTCCTAAACAAGAAGACAATCTTGTACATTTTTTGAAAAGAAATCCTCAAAATAATACTTCAAAAGCACATTTAAAAGAAGTCCCTGAAAGTAAAAAAGCGAGTTTAGATTATAAAATTATTTCTGAACTCAAAAATTACTTTGCTTTAGAAATCAATTTACATACTGGTCGTCATCATCAAATTAGAAGTCAATTATCAGCTATTGGTAGCCCAATAAAAGGTGATTTAAAATATGGCTTTGATCGAAGTAATCCTGATGGTGGCATTCATTTACATGCAAGAAAACTAAAATTTGTTCATCCTGTTACTAAAGAAAGCATAGAAATCATTGCGCCAACTCCAAAT